>NZ_KV838121.1:5182-28348 GCF_001838645.1 Neisseria sp. HMSC70E02
CCTTGTCCTGATTTAAATTTAATCCACTATAGTGTTGTTTTGCGTTTTCAGACGACGTTTTTGAATGGTTTATTTAGACGTCGTCTGAAAATAAGGTTCGGCTTTGTATTTTAATGGCGATGCAGTTTAAACAGCAGTTTTCCGTCGCTGTTTCAGACGACCCCTGTTCCTTACCAATTCACGCGCACTGCCCTGCTGCCGAGCAGTTTTTCCAGTTCGTCGAATAACGCGGAGCTCGGCGTCACCATCCATTTCGGCGGCACTTGAAACCTGCCCGACGCTTTGCCGTTGCTGTACGACAGTTGCAGCGGGATATGCGGCGTGTCGGGCAGGCGGTGGACGGTGAGGATGGCGGCGAGGCGCGCGATGTCGTGGCCGGGGGCGAGGGCGAGGCTGAGGCTGCGGGCGTAGCGTTCGCGCGCCATTTGCAGGGTCATGACTTGGTTTGCCATGATGCGCAGCCCGTCGCCGCCGCCGTAGTCGTCGCGGCTGACTTTGGATTCGATAATCAGCACTTGGTCGGATTTGAGGTAGTCGGCGCAGTTTTCCAGCGTCTGGCCGCTGACCATGATTTCAATCTGCCCGCTCAAATCTTCGAGGCTGACAAAGGCGATTTTGCCGCGCTTGCCCATCATTGTGCGCACGGCGGTAACGAATCCGGCGAGGCGCACGCTGTCTTGCGGTTTCAGACGGCCTAATTTGGTCGGGGCGATTTGGCGGACTTCTTGGGCATACGGGCCGAACGGGTGGCCGGACAGATAAAAGCCGATGACGGTTTTTTCTTCGGCGAGTTTTTCCGATTCGCTCCACATGGGCGCGTCGACGAGCTGCACCGGTTCGATGGCGTCTTCCATCATGTCGAAAAGCCCGCCCTGATTGGCGTTGGCGGCTTTTTGGTCGGCGTTGTTCATGGCGAGGTCGATGTTTGCCAAGAGCATGGCGCGGTTGGGTTCGATGCTGTCGAACGCGCCGCCGCGTATCAGGGCTTCGAGGGTGCGGCGGTTCATGTGTTCTTTGCCGACGCGCTCACAGAAGTCCAACAGGCCGGTAAATTTGCCGCCGCTTTGCCGCGCGGCGATGATGGATTCGACGGCGGCTTCGCCCGTGCCTTTAATCGCGCCGAGTGCGTAGCGGATTTTCATGTTCGGATACGGCGTGAAGCGGTAGTCGGATTCGTTGATGTCGGGCGGCAGGAACTCGATGCCGTTGGCGCGGCAGTCGTCGTAGAAATGCTTGAGCTGGTCGGTGTTATCCAATTCAGACGACATGGTTGCCGCCATAAATTCGGCGGGGTAATGGGCTTTGAGCCATGCGGTCTGGTAGGAAATCAGGGCGTAGGCGGCGGCGTGGGATTTGTTGAAACCGTAGCCGGCGAATTTTTCCATATAGTTGAAGATTTCGTCGGATTTTTCGCGCGAAATGCCTTGTTTTGCCGCGCCTTCGGCGAAGATTTCGCGGTGTTTCACCATTTCTTCGGGCTTTTTCTTACCCATGGCGCGGCGCAGCAGGTCCGCACCGCCGAGCGAGTAGCCGCCGATAATCTGCGCCGCCTGCATCACTTGTTCCTGATACACCATAATCCCGTAGGTCGGCGCGAGGATGCCTTCGAGCAGCGGGTGGATGTATTGGAACTCCTGCCCCTTCATGCGCGCAACGAAGTCGGGGATGTTGTCCATCGGGCCGGGACGGTAGAGCGACACGAAGGCGATGAGTTCTTCAAACTTGGTGGTGTGCGCCGTTTTCAGCATTTTTTTCATGCCGGTCGATTCGAACTGGAAGACGGCGGTGGTGTTCGCGTCGCGGAAGATTTTGTAAGCGGCTTGGTCGTCAAGCGGGATTTTGCCGACATCGACAATATCGCCGGTGGTGTTTTTGATGTTGTTCTGCGCCATTTCGATAATGGTCAGGTTGCGCAGACCCAAAAAGTCGAACTTCACCAAACCGACGTCTTCCACGTCGCCCTTGTCGTACATGGATACGGGCGAGGCGGATTCGTCTGCCTGATACACAGGGCTGTAATCGGAAATCTTGCCCGGCGCGATCAACACGCCGCCCGCGTGCATACCCAGACCGCGCGTCAAATCTTCCAGCTTTTTCGCCAGCGTAATCAGTTCGTCCGCTTCTTCCGCTTCAATCAATTCCTGAATCTGCGGCTCCGCCTTCATTGCCTCGTCCAAACCCAAAGGTTTGTTGGCTTCCAGCGGAATCAGCTTAGACAGTTTGTCGCACAGGGTAAACGGCAGCTCCAGCACGCGCCCTACGTCGCGTATCACCGCTTTGGACGACATCGTGCCGAAGGTCACAATCTGGCTCACCGCCTCTGCGCCGTATTTGTCACGCACATACTCAATCACGCGGCCGCGGTTGCTTTGGCAAAAGTCCACGTCGAAGTCGGGCATGGAAACGCGTTCGGGGTTTAGGAAACGTTCGAACAGCAGCGCGTATTTCAGCGGGTCGAGGTCGGTAATTTTCAGCGAATACGCCACCAGCGAACCCGCGCCCGAACCGCGTCCCGGCCCGACCGGACAGCCGTGCGTTTTTGCCCAGTTGATAAAGTCTTGTACGATAAGGAAATAGCCGGGGAATTTCATCTGGATGATGATGTTCAACTCAAAATCCAGCCGCTCCTGATATTCCGGCATTTTCGCCGCCCGTTCCGCCTCGTCGGGATAAAGCTGAACCATGCGTTCCTGCAAACCCTCGTTGGACAGCTTCACCAGATAATCGTCGAGCGACAAGCCGTCGGGCGTCGGGAACAGGGGCAGGAAGTTTTTGCCCAGCGTGATATGGATATTGCAGCGTTTGGCAATTTCCACCGTGTTTTCCAAGGCTTCGGGCAAATCGGCGAAACGCTCCAGCATCGTTTCCGGCGGAATGAAAAACTGGCTCGGCGTAAAATCGCGCGGACGTTTCTTGTCCGTCAATACCCAGCCGCCCGCGATGCACACCCGCGCCTCGTGCGCGTTGAAATCGTCGCGGCTCATAAACTGCGTCGGATGGGTCGCCACCACCGGCAAACCCAATTCCTCCGCCAGCTTCACGCTGCCCGAAACGCAAGCCTCCCATTCGGGACGTTCGGGCAGGCGTTGCAGCTCCAGATAAAACGCATCGGGAAACCACGCCGCATACTTCAACGCCGCCGCACGCGCCGCGTCTTCATTGCCGTTCAAGAGATTCACGCCCACTTCGCCGTAATGCGCGCCGCTCAAACAAATCAAGCCGCTGTTGTCGCCGTTTTCCAGCCATTCGGGATTGAGTTCCGCATGATGGACATTGCGGTCTTTGCCGACATAAGCCGCCGTTAAAAGCTCGCTCAGGCGCAGATAGCCCGCATCGTTGCGGATAATCAGCATGGCGCGGAACGGCTTGTCGGGCGCATTCGAATTGCCTATCCACACGTCCGCCGCCCCGACAGGCTTAATCCCCGCGCTGCGGCAGGCTTTATAGAATTTCACCAAACCGAATTCGTTCATCAAATCGCTGATGCCCAAAGCAGGCAAACCGTATTCCTGCGCTTTGGCAATCAGTTTTTTAATCCGCACCATACCGTCGGTAATCGAAAACTCGGTATGCAGGCGCAGCGGGATGTAGGTCGGCTCGGTCATGGCAAAATCGGCGTGAACAATAAAAGGCGTATTGTAGCAGGGTTGGAAAAAGGTCGTCTGAAAAGGAGTGAAGCGAGTTTCGCTAAAACGAGCGTAGAGGGTTTTTCAGACGACCTCAACGGTAGAGGCAGATGGCGGCAGCAGCATGGTATCGGGTTGTTTGGCAATCGGCGGGACTGTGTAACGGTTTCACAAAAATGAAAAGACAACGGTATAAACTGCAAAGGCTGGCAAAGCGGCGGAATAGGAATGATGAATATTGATTTAAATCATACGTCATTGAGGGCTGGTGCGATAATATGAATATGTTATCAAACAACTTCAAACGAAAGGAAAACCATGAAAGCCGTCCGCTTGGTTCTTGCCGCATCTTTGGTTTCTACGCTTGCCGCTTGCGGCAGCTCCTCTTCCGCGCTGTCCAATGCGATAGGCAAAGGCTTTGATCCTAAGGCTAAGGGCGTGAAATACATTACCGTTTTCGAGAGCGTTCCCGAAAACGGCACGATGCAGCTGAGTGCCAACAATAAGGTGCAAACGCTTAAAAAAGGCGACAATTTGGACACCGCCTTTCTGAAGCGCGACAAGATTTCCTATTATGACTACGTCGGCAAAATCAACGTCAACGGACAGGTCATCGATTTGGAACGCGGCGACTTTATGGTTTACAAACAAGACAATTCGGCTGTCGCTGCCAAATATATCAAGCAGAAAGCCGATCCTGCCGACGGCAACAAGCTGAAAGACTTGCAGGCGTATGAATTTAAAGTCGGCGAAGTGCAAGGTAAGGAAATTGTCTTTAAAGACCTGCCGCAACTGGGCCGCTATACCTACCGCGGTATCGCGTTTAACGGCGACGATAATAGCGGCCGCCTGACGTACACCATCGATTTTGAGAAAAAACAAGGTCAGGGCAAAATCAGCGGCATGGCACCTGATTACAATGTCGACTTGGCTGCCGCCAACATTGCCGCAGCAGGGGCGGGTTCGGCAATCAACGGACGCGCGACGCTCAACAATGAAGACAAAGGCAGCTACCGTTTGAACATTTTCGGCAGCAAAGCCGAAGAGATTGCCGGTAAGGCGCAAGTGAAAGTCGGCGATAAAGAGAAAGACATCGGACTTGCCGGTAAAAAAGAATAATGGAAAGAGACGTGTAAAAGGTCGTCTGAAAACGCGGTTCAACCAGGTTTCAAACCCGGTTTACCGCTTTTCAGACGACCTTTTTTGATGGAACGAAGGTTTGGATACAGATGGATTGTCCGGCTATGGCAGCCGATATCGGACGGGTCGTCTGAAACCGGACATCAGGCGTAGTGGCCTGCGCCCAAGATGCAGGCTTTGGCTGCGCCGGTCGCATGGTTCGGGCTGCTGGGCGTTCGGTTTATCCAGCACGCGGCGAGCCAGGCAAAAGCGGCGGCTTCGACCCATTGCGGGTCGAGGTGGAGCGCTGCGGTGCTGTTTAATCCGACAGCGGGGGAGAACAGGTCCGCCAAATCCTGCATCAAAACCGGATTGCGGATGCCGCCGCCGCAGACGTAGAGATTGCGCGTGTCGGAGGCGGCTGTATCAACGGCGTCGCGGATGGTTTGCGCGGTGTAGCGAACCAAGGTTCTTAAAACATCTTCGGACTTTTCGCCGCCTTTCAGACGACCTTGAAGCCAGTTTAAGGAGAAAAGCTCCCTGCCCGTACTTTTGGGGAGGGGGCGTCTGAAATAGGGGTGGTCGAGCAGGCGGTTCAGCAAATCAGGCAGGATAGCGCCTTGTGCGGCGCGTTGTCCGTCGCGGTCGTATGACTGCTGCCAGTTGTGCTGCATCCACGCGTCCATCAGCATATTGCCGGGACCGGTGTCGAAGCCGAAAGCGGCTTGCTGCGGCGGTAAGACGCTGATGTTGGAGATGCCGCCGATATTGAGGACGACGCGGGTTTCCTGCGGATGCTGGAACAGGGCTTGATGGAAGGCGGGAACCAGCGGCGCGCCTTGCCCGCCCGAAGCCAAATCGCGGCTGCGGAAATCGCCGATGGTGAAAATGCCGGTCAGTTCCGCCAGTAGGGGCAAGTCGGCAAGCTGGATGCTGTAACCGTGTTCGGGGGCGTGGCGGACGGTTTGCCCGTGGCAGCCGATGGCGGTAACGGCTTCGACGGGCAGGTTTTGTTCTGAGAGGAGGGTGTGGACGGTTTGTGCGTAAAGGCGGCTGAGGGTCTGGGACAGGATATTGCTGCGGTGCAATTCGTTGTCGCCGATATTTTGAAGGTTTAGAAGTTCTTGACGGAGGTCGTCTGAATACGGGGTAAAGGCATGAGCCAGTGCGCCCTGCCATTGATTGCCCTGCATACGGATAAGCACGGCATCTGCACCGTCCATGCTGGTGCCGGACATGATGCCGATATAAAGTTGGGTATTCATGGGTTGTGGTTCGGATTAGGCCGTAAAAAAACATTTTAACGCGGTTTTGCGATTTGTCAGGTATTTGGCGCGGCGAAGGTAAATAAATGTTTCAAGAAAGATTGCAAAAAGGTTACAATAGTCTGAAACACATCCGCAATTCTTAAGGAAGCTGATCCTATGGCTCAAACTCAGATGAGTGCCAACTTGAAGCTGATTAATACTGTCTTTGCCGCTATGCTGGTGGGCATGGTCGGCTATTTTATTTACTGGGGCTTGGGCTATACCCATTACAACCATTCCATATTGTTCATTATTGCTACCATGTTCGGCGTTTTCATGGCGTTTAACGTGGGCGGCAACGATATCGCCAATTCCTTCGGTACCAGCGTCGGCTCCGGTACGCTGACGATTCCTCAGGCTTTGCTGATTGCGGCGGTGTTCGAGGTCAGCGGCGCGGTGATTGCGGGCGGCGAAGTGACCGATACCATACGCAAAGGCATTGTGGATTTGAACGGCATCGACCTTCAGCCCATGCAGTTTGTCTTTATCATGATGTCCGCGCTGCTTGCGGCGGCATTGTGGCTTTTGTTCGCCTCGCGCAAAGGCCTGCCCGTTTCCACTACCCACGCCATTATCGGCGGTATCGTCGGCAGCGCGGTCTGCATGGCGGTGATGAACAATATGAATGCGGGCGATCTGATTCAATGGAGCAAATTGGGCGAAATCGCCCTGTCTTGGGTTTTGTCCCCCATTTTGGGTGGCACGGCCTCCTATTTACTGTTTTCCAGAGTGAAGAAAAACGTTTTGGATTACAACGCTTGGGCGGAAGGCACGCTCAAGGGCATCAAGCAAGAAAAAAAGGCTTACAAAGAACAGCACCGCCTGTTTTTTGAAGCCTTGAGCGAAAGCGAAAAAGTCGAATACGCCACCAAAATGGCGCACGACGCGCAAATCTACGACGAGCCGGATTTTGATCCTGCCGATCTGAAAAGCGACTACTACCGCGGCCTGTACGATTTGGACAACCGCAAAAACAACGTCGACTCCTATAAAGCCCTTCATTCTTGGGTTCCCTTTATCGCCTCTTTCGGCGGGATGATGATTGCCGCCATGCTGATTTTCAAAGGGTTGAACAACCTTCACTTAGGCATGAGCAATGTCAACAGCTTCCTGACCATCTTCATGATCGGCGCGGCAGTGTGGATGGGTACGTTCGTATTCGCCAAAAGCCTGAAGCGCAAAGATTTGGATAAATCCACCTTTCAAATGTTTTCATGGATGCAGGTATTTACCGCCTGCGGCTTCGCCTTCAGCCACGGCGCAAACGATATTGCCAATGCCATCGGCCCGTTTGCCGCCATTATGGACGCATTGCGCACCAATAGCATCACTTCTCAAAACGCCGTCCCGCCGATTGCCATGCTGACATTCGGTATCGCCTTGATTGTCGGCTTGTGGTTTGTCGGTAAAGAAGTGATTAAAACCGTCGGCAGCAGCTTGGCGGAAATGCACCCCGCTTCGGGCTTTACTGCCGAACTCTCCGCCGCCGCCGTCGTGATGGCCGCCTCCTTTATGGGGCTGCCTGTATCCAGTACCCATATTTTGGTCGGCGCGGTACTCGGCATCGGTCTGGTCAACCGCAACGCCAACTGGAAGCTGATGAAACCCATCGGCTTGGCATGGGTCATTACCCTGCCTGCCGCCGCCATCCTGTCCGTGACCTGCTACTTGATTCTGCAAGCCCTGTTCTAATATCGGATTGCTACACAAAAGGTCGTCTGAAAGCACTGTTCCCGCTTTCAGACGACCTTTTTTATGGCGAAATCAAGATAAAAGAGAGGCAAGATAAGTGTTCGACCGGTTTGGTTCGGAACGTAGGATGTTGCCGTCTCAGCACCAAGAAGGATGATTTGAACGCAATTGCCGGATATTTTGTCGAAGCTTGTCGGTTCAAACCCTTTTGAAATGTTCCCAAACCGGTTTGCAGTTTTCCGGCAGCTCGGGACACGCGCCGAGGATGCCGCCGCTGAAGTCGTTTAAGCGGTGGAAATCGCTGCCCGCGCTGGCGAGCATGCCGAAGCGTTCTGCCAACAGCGCGTAGTTGAGTCGGTCGTTTTTGCAGCAATTGCCGCTGTGGACTTCGATGCCCACGCCGCCGAGTTTTTTAAATTCTTCAAACAGATTGCGCTTGGCGGTGGCGGACAAGTCGTAGCGCATGGGGTGGGCGATGACCGCCATGCCGCCCGCGCCGTTGACGGCGGAGACGCAGTCTGCCAGCGTCGCCCATTCGTGGCGGACGGCGCAGGATTTGCCGTCGCCCAAGTATTTGGTGAACGCCTGCTGCTTGTTTTTGACGTGTCCCGCTCGGATGAGGAACTCGGCGATGTGGGTGCGGCTGACCATTTCTTTGTTTGCCGCCAGCGCGAGCGCGCCGTCGTATGCGCCGCCGATGCCTTTCTTTTCGAGCTTGGCGGCGATGGTTTCGAGGCGTTTCAGACGACCTTGCCGTACTTGCGCCAACAGGTTTTGCAGGTTTTCGTCCTGTTCGTCGAAATCCAAACCGACAACGTGTATGGTGCGCCCGCGCCAAGTTACGGAGATTTCCACGCCGTTGACGAAACGCAGCCCGAGTGCGTCGGCTTCGGCACGCGCTTCGGCGATGCCGCCGGTGTGGTCGTGGTCGGTCAGCGCCAGCAGCGTGCAGCCGTTTTGATGCGCGAGGCGCACGACTTCGGCGGGGGAGAGCATACCGTCGGAAACGGTGGAATGGCAGTGCAGGTCTATCATGGGGCGTTATGTGTGTGGTGAATGAAGGGTGGGGCGGTCATGTTGAAAACAGAATCTGACAAAGGTCGTCTGAAAATCAGTAGCTCGGATTATTGAATCCGATATTTCAAATTGCGCATATTAAAACTTTGTCGGATACAAGTATCCAACCTACGGCTTTTGAAAAGTAAAAGGTCGTCTGAAAACGCGGTTGCCATCCAGCCGAACCGTTTTCAGACGACCTTTCCGTTCTCTTCGTCGTCCGACCAACCCGCTTCTTTCAATTTCCGCTGTTGTGCGTCGTAGCGGGCTTTATCCGACCAATAAATTGTCTGGATGCAGGCATCGCCGCAATCGCTGCCGCAGCATTCCCACGACTCGGGGCGGACGGGTTCGTCTAGAAGCGGTTCGCCCAAGAGGGCTTCGGCTTTATTCTTCAGGGTCGTATCCATCGGCGATTTCCAAGCGCGCGCCGTCAAACTCGATGACTTCGCCGCCACGTATTTTGGCGGTTTTGCGGGTTTCGGTTTCGCCGTTGCGCAACACCAGTCCTTCGGCGATAAACGCTTTTGCCTGCCCGCCGCTTTCGGCAAGTCCGGCGAGCTTCAAGAGGTCGCATAAGGCGATGTATTCGTTGTCTTCGAGATAGACGGTGGCTTCCATGAGGTTTCCTGTGATGGGATTCGGTTCGGATGCGTCAAATTGTAGCATAGGTCGTCTGAAAGCCGGTTCAGGCGGACAAAGGCTTCGGCATCAGCGTTGCAATTCGCGTTGCAAGGCTCTGCAGGCGGCATCGTTTTCGCCCATGCAGGAACGTTGCAATGCCTCCAGTCGTTCTTGGCGTTTGACCGCGCGGTCTTCTGCCGTTTGACTGCGCATTTCCTGCTCGGTTTCTTTGGCGTTGCGGCAGGCGTTGTCATAGCCGCCTTTGCAGGCTTTGCGGTAGAGTTCGAGGGCTTTGGAGTAGTCCATGCCCAGTCCGCTGTATGGGTCTAAATAGAGGTTTGCCAATACGTTGCAGCCCTTCATGTTTTTGCCGTCGCAGGCTTTTTTCAGCGGCAGGTAGGCATCGGCGGGGCTTTCCAGATAGTCGCGGGTCCAAATGCCGAGTGTGACGCAACTGTCGAGCTGGTTGCGCGTGCATTGCGTGATCAGGTTTTGATAGGCTTCGTCGTCGTAGTCTTCGGCGTATGCTGCCGGCAGTAGTCCGAGCAGAAGGGCGAACAGTAGGGAGGTTTGGGCGGGTTTCATGGTTTCTCAAGAACCTTTGTGCGGATAAGGGTTTGTCGGCGGTTTCGTAGCGTGAAGGTGGGAGCGATATCAACGTTAACTTATTCGGCTTTTCAAAAGAGATTTGACTGCCGCCTAATCTGTTGCATCTTTGCAAAAGGTCGTCTGAAAACGTTCAGACGACCTTTGGGTTTTATTTGCAGGTTTTCATATTCAGGCTGCCGTAGCGGCCGACGATGTTGCGGATTTCCTGTGCGTCTTTTTCATCGACCGACATGAAGATGACGGTCATGCGGGAGACGCTGAGGGTGCTGTCGGCAGCGTTGCCTTTGTCGTCTTGTTCGACGATGCGCGCGCCGCCGAAACCTGCTGCGGACAGGCGCGAGATGAGGACTTGGGCGGAGGAGCGGCTTTTCATGACGCCGAGGCTGATTTCGCCGTTGTGAAGCGTGCCGTTGAAGCCTTTGTTACCGAGTGCTTCGAGGCGGTTCATGGCTTCGCTGTCGGCAGGCAGCACGACGCGGAAGGTTTTGGCGGCGTGGTCTTTCGATGCGCCGCGTTTTTCTACGGTGCGGCTGGCGGCGTGCGGCCAACGGGTCAGCAGGCCTTTGATGCGGTGGTAGTCGTCTTCATCCAGGGTAACGCTGGCGTTAGACGTACATTGGCGGGCGGCGGCTGTGTTTTTGGCGGCGGGATTTTCGTTGGCGGCAGCAGCCGGGTTGGTGTTTTCGGCGGCGGCTTTTTCTTTTTCGCGGCGGGCTTTTTCTTCACGTTCTTTTTTTTCTTTTTCGCGGCGCGCCTGTTCCTCTTCTTCTTTTTTCTTGCGTTCGGCTATGGCTTCTTCGGATTCGGGCTCGGGCAGGTCGGCTTGTGTTTCGTCGGTTTGCAGCCAGTCGGGTTGCGCGTTGTCGGCAGGCGCGGGGGCTTGCTGCGGGCGCAGGGATTCAGGTTGGGCGAGTTCGTGGGCACCGCCTTCTACGGGCGCGGCGTTGGGGGATTTGGCGTTGTTGAGGCGGTGCGTAATCATGCCGCCGAAGACGATGATGTTGAGTGCCACGAGGGCGGCGAAAAGCCATTTCATGAGTTGTTTTCCTTTTTTGTGTTCGGTTGCCGTTGCGGTGTGCGGGCGGTTTTGTGTTGTTATTGGTTGTGGCGGATCGGCATCAAAACCAATCGGCTGAAGTTTGCTGCGTCTGAAGGTCGTCTGAAAAGCGGTGTTGCGTTTCAGACGACCTTTTTGAATCTGCGCTACGGTATGGCTGCTTATTCGGGCAATTTATCAGGCTGTTCCTGCTCTTGCGCGACCCAGTTCAATAAGCCGTAAATGACGAGATTATCTACAATTTTTACTGTATTGTCCAAAACAAACTGCTTGGGCAGGGCGTTGACAACTTTGCTTGCGCCGCCGCCGGTGATGATGACGTCGACGGGTTTGTCTTCGCCCGTTTTTTGTTGCAGCCGCCCGTGCATCATGATGACGGCTCCGCAAACGGCATCCATCATGCCGCTGGTGATGGCGTTGGGCGTGGTGGTGGGGAAGGGGTACACTTTTCCGGCTGGGCGGTCGAGGTTGGCGGTTTTGGCGGCGAGTGCTTCTTTCATGAGGTGGAAGCCGGGCATGATGGTGCCGCCGAGATAATGGTTGTCTTCGGTGAGCGCGTCGGTGGTTACGGCAGTGCCGCAGCTGACGACGACACAGGCGTTTTGGCTGAAACGGCGGCTGCCCAAGGCGTTGAACCAGCGGTCGGAGCCGTGTTCGGCGGGGTTGCGGTAGTGGTTGCGGATGCCGAGCGCCTGCGGCATGGAGGGCAGCCAGCGGACGGGCGCGGTCAGGTGGGCTTCGACCAGGGCTTTTTTGAGGTCGCCGCACACGGCGCAGCCGACGATGCGGGTGCGGTCGTCTGAACGCGCTGCCCATTCTTCGCCGAGCTTGCTCAAATCGCGGTACGGCGCACGGGTGACTTCGTTGAACACGCCGTTTTCCACCCATGCCCATTTGAGCTGGCTGTTGCCGCCGTCGAGCAGGAGGAGGCGTTCGGGCGGGCGCGGCGCGGCGGTGCGGGGCGTGTCGTCGAGGCGCAGGCTGATTTCGCCGCTGACGACGGTTTGTTCGCCTGCGGCTGTCATCAGGTGCAACGCGCCTTGCGCATCGACATTGAGTACGGTGCCTTCGTTTACGGTTTGCCCGTCGCGCAGGAGCAGGACGGGTCTGCCGTGGTCGCGGTGGGCGGTTTGGTATTCTTCGAGGAAGGGGGAGAACCCGTTTTGCGCGTATTGCGTCAGCACGGCATTGAGTTCGCCCAACAATTTGTCCAACAGCGTTGAAGCGGGAATGCAGTGTACGGAGGCGGTGCCGCGGGCAAGCTGCGCGTTGTGGAAGAGGGCTTGGACGGAAGCGGCGTTTTCAACTTCTTTGGGTAGGACGAAATTGATGCCTATGCCGATGACGGCGGCGGTTTTGCCCTCGCTGCGGACGGTTTCGATCAGGATGCCGCCGAGTTTGTCCCTGCCGGCGACCAAATCGTTCGGCCACTTGATTTGTATGTCCAAACCCGATGCGGCTAAAGCGCGACGGCAGGCGAGCGCGACGGCGGGGGCGAGCGAGCCGAGTTCGTGCTGCGGTTTGTCGAATACCCAGCCGAAGCTGAACATCAGGCATTCGCCCAGCCGGTGTGTCCACTTGCGTCCCTGCCGCCCGCGGCCTTTGGTTTGCAGATGCGCGACGCAGAGCGATTTATGGGCTTGTTCGGGCGAAGTGCGCGCCAGATTCAGGATTTCGTCGTTGCTGGATGTGCATTCGTGTTTTAAGGTCGTCTGAAAACCGCGTTCCGCGCCCAAACGCTGCAACGCTTCTTCGTCAAACAAGGCAAGCGGGCGCACGAGCCGCCATTGCCCGTCGTGCTGGCGCAGCAGTCCGCGGATGTGCGCGGGCATCTGTTGCCAAAAGCCGTTGAGCTGGTGCGGCTTCACGCCCGCGATACGCGCGAGATGGGAAACGTGTTGCGGCAGACCGTCGGCGAGTTCCGCCAAAACCCGACTGTGCGGTAGTTTCAGCGCGGTCATTTGCCGCCCTCGGCTGCGCGGATTTTCTCCAGCGTTTTCGTGGTGGAAGTCTGGTGCAGGAACGGAATGGAAAACACTTTGCCGCCGCGCGCCAGCGTTTCTTGCGCGCCGACGATTTTTTCGACCGGCCAGTCGCCGCCTTTAATCAGGATGTCGGGTTTGATTTGCTCGATCAACTCGGCGGGCGTGTCTTCGTCAAACCAAGTGACCAAATCCACGCTTGCCAATGCCGCCGCTACCGCCGCGCGGTTTTCCAGCGGATTGACGGGGCGGTCGTCCCCCTTGCCCAAACGGCGCACGGACGCATCCGTGTTCAAAGCCAGCACCAACGCCGCCCCCGCCGAACGCGCCTGCGCCAGATAGGTAACATGCCCCCTGTGCAGAATATCGAAACAGCCGTTGGTAAACACCAGCGGGCGGGGCAGTTCGTGCAGACGTTGCGCCAATTCTTCGGGCGGGCAGATTTTGCGTTCGAAATCGGGGAGGGACCAGTCAGACATAATCGGGATTCCGTCAGGGATAAACAGACAGGCGGTATGATACCGAAGCGGGCGGAAAAGGTAAATTTGAGGGGGAGGGTAAGGGGTCGTCTGAAAAGGCGGAATTCGACAAAATTGCCACTTTGGCGTTGTCCCTGTATGCGGCGGTTTGTTCGGCATCACGTCATGCAACCATGAACGATGAGCTTGGAAATGGAAAAAGCCGGAATCTGCGGGAAGCAGAATCCGGCTTGTCTAGGTCGTCTGAAAATGGCTGGGACATCCCCAAGGTTGGAAGGCGGTTCAACCCGGTTTCAGGTTTTCAGACGACCTTTTGTTCAGACAGTCAAACGATGGGTTTAATCGTCGTCGTAATCGTAGTAATCATCGTCCCAGTCGCGGTAGTGTTTGCGGTGGTGATGTTTATGTTTGTGTTTTTTGTAGTATGTATCGCGGTAGTACGGATCGCCGTAGCCGTAACCGTCGTAGCCGTAGTAGCGGGATTCGCGGTAACGGCGGTCGCGCAAGGCGATATCGTTGTCTTTTTGATTCATTTTTTTATTGTGGTAGGCGTAGGCGTTGCCTGCCAAACCGCCCGCCACTGCGCCGATGATTG
The DNA here is from genome assembly GCF_001838645.1 of Neisseria sp. HMSC70E02. Classification (NCBI taxonomy): domain Bacteria; kingdom Pseudomonadati; phylum Pseudomonadota; class Betaproteobacteria; order Neisseriales; family Neisseriaceae; genus Neisseria; species Neisseria sp. HMSC70E02. The sequence continues at coordinate 19,329 of NZ_KV838121.1, forward strand.
CGCTTTGTCCGTCGTTGCCCAATAGACCGCCCAAGGCTGCGCCTGCTGCCGCGCCGGCGAGGGTGGCTTTTTTCTGGTTTGCCGTGCCTCGCGCTTCCGCTTGGATGGCGGGGAGGCTGAGGCTGGCGGCGAGCAATACCGCCATAAGTGGTTTCATGGTCATTGTTTCTTCCTTTCGTGAAACACGGCAGATGCCGGAGTTATAGTGGATTAAAATAAAAATGAGACGAGGCGGCAACGCCCGCCGTGTACGGGGGTAGTACATAAGGGCGTTGGCAACGCCGTATCATTGCAATTTTAATCCACTATATTTTCATTATAATCAGCCCTTTGTTTACCTTCGCCCGCCTGTGGAAAATTAGCGTAAACAAATGTTGCTTTTGTTCGGTACGGTTACTCGGCTGATAGATGGAAAGCCTTGTCTGTCTTGGATTTGGCGGCAATAAAACGCCCCGAAAGCGCAATGCGGTTTCGGGGTGTTTGGGTTTCAGACGACCTGTGCGGTGTCTGCAACACTTGTTGGAAAAAAGCCTATTCTTCAGGCAGCCGCCATACGGACAGAATGAATCCGCCCCAAATGACGACGAGTGCGATAATCATCATGACGATGGCCGAGGTACTCATTCTTTGTCTCCTTGTTCATGTTCGTGTTCGTCTTTGACGTTGAAGTTTTGACCATGCTTCCAAGGCAGAAGCGACAGCACCACGGAGATGACAATCAGACCGATCGACATGCCCCAGCCGAAGACATTGAGGAAATCGCTGGGATATTTCGAGTAGTTTTCTTTAAGCAGGCCGATTGTGTCTTGGTACAACATATAGCCGAGCATGGCAACGGTAAAGATGACGCTGGCAGTCCAAATCGCACCGACGCGGACGGAGGAGAGCGCGTTTAGGTGGTTGCGCAGCTCGGGCAGTTTGCGCAGGGCGATGATGGCCAAAACATAGACGAAGCCGGCAGCGACGATGCCGTAGGTGTTGACGAATTTGTCCAATACGTCCAAAACGGGCAGGCCGGTGGTCGTGCCGAAGAGCAGGGTGGAGATAATGCCCATCGGAATGCAGACAAGCAGGGTGGCGTTGACGCGGCCGATGTTTAATTTGTCCTGAATGGCGGCAACGATGACTTCGACAATGGAAATCATCGAGGTAATGCCTGCGAATACCAGCGAACCGAAGAACAATACGCCGATCAGCGCACCCATCGGAGCTTGGTTGATGATGGTCGGGAAGGCGATGAAAGCCAAACCGATGCCGCTGGAAGCAACTTGACTGACGGCTTGTCCATTGGCTTGTGCCATAAAGCCCAACGCGGCGAATACGCCGATGCCGGCGAGCAATTCAAAGCTGCTGTTGGCAAAGCCGACAACCAAGCCGGTACCGCCCAAGTCGGTTTTTTTCTTCAGGTAGGAAGAGTAAGTCACCATGATGCCGAAGCAGATGGAGAGCGAGAAGAAAATCTGACCGTATGCGGCGACCCAGACTTTGGGATCGGAAAGTTTCGACCAGTTGGGCGTAAACAGCGCGTCCAAGCCCTTGGCCGCGCCCGGCAGCGTCAGCGAGATGCCGACCATGATGATGAACATAATCAAAAGCAGCGGCATGAAAAACGACGATGCGCCTGCCACGCCTTTTTGTACGCCCAAAGCCATGATGATGCAGGTAAACAGCCATACGCCGATCAGCGGGCCGACGACTTTGCCGACAAAATCCAAGCCTAAGGCTTCAGGGCCTGCCATGTTCAAAAAGTCTTTAAAGAAAAACGCCTGCGGATCTGCGCCCCATGCCGCGTTCAGCGAGTAATACGCATAGCTTGCCGACCAGCCGATGATGACTGCGTAGTAGATACAGATGATGATATTGGCCATGACGTTCCACCAGCCCACAGGCTCGAACCAGCGGCCGAGGCGGCGGAAAGCCAGCGGGGGCGAGCCGCGGTAGCGGTGGCCGATGGCGTAGTCGATCAGCAGCAGCGGGATACCCGCAGTCAAGAGTGCGACCAGATAGGGTAGGAGAAACGCACCGCCGCCGTTTTCGAAGGCGATGTAGGGGAAGCGCCAAATGTTGCCCAGGCCGACGGCAGAGCCGATGGCGGCAACCATAAACGCGCGGCGGTTGCTAAACGTCGCGCGTTCGTTTGTTTTGGAATCAGACACGTTGATACCTCTTGCTTTGATGTGGTATGAAAACAGCCGCTTGGCGGCTTACGGTTATAGAAATGAGGTCTGACAGGGGTAATGTCGTCTGAAAAAACAGTCGGCTTGTGGCCTTTGTTTACAATCTACGGCTGTATCGTAAAAAAATTTAACAGGCTTGGCAAGTGGGGAAAACGGATTTTTTAGCTGTATTTCAGGCAGTTTGGGGAAGATGAGGGAAGATGGGATTCAGGATGGGGGCGTTTTTTCAGACGACCTGTTTTTTCAAAGGGGAGTATTTATAGTGGATTAACTTTAAATCAGGACAAGGCGCCGAAGCCGCAGACAGTACAGATAGTACGGCACCGATTCACTTGGTGCTTCAGCACCTTAGAGAATCGTTTTCTTTGAGCTAAGGCGAGGTAACGCCGTACTGGTTTAAAGTTAATCCACTATAATTTCTTTGATAAGGAATGAGGTGCTTGCTCTCAACCATGTATTTTGCGTGAAAATATATTTTTTAATTTGTTTCGACTATAATGATATCGTTTTACATCTATATTGCGCGGAAAGTAATCTTTTTTGTATTTCTTTATAAACCTTCTGATTTTCATCGAAAGGAATCTTCATGAAAAGATTTGGCAGCACTTTGTTTATCCTGGGTCTTTTAGCGTTCGGTTTGAATTATATGAATGCTGTGCCGAAAGTTTTAGCATGGATTTATAACTGGGGGGAAGATACTGCAATGTGGATTAAAGCAGGGATTACCGGTGGTGGCGCTTTGATTTGGCTGTTGGGTCATTTTGCCGAAAAAGGCGGGCAAGAAGCGTTGGAAGAAGACGACGAATAAATTTGAGCGTCAACGCTGCGGTTGTTGCGGATACGCACTGGCGCAGCGCTTCGAAAAAGAAAGATATAGTGGATTAACTTTAAACCAGTACGGCGTTACCTCTCCTTAGCTCAAAGAGAACGATTCTCTAAGGTGCTGAAGCACCAAGTGAATCGGTTCCGTACTATCTGTACTGTCTACGGCTTCGTCGCCTTGTCCTGATTTATGTTAATTCCACTATAAAAGGTCGTCTGAAACAGGTTTTGGCTTAACTTGCCAAGCTTGTTTCAGACGACCTTTCGGTTTATCCGTTCATGCTGGATTCTGCGGTTTTATTTTTTCATCGCATCAGTCAAGGCTTTGACGTTGTAGCGGTACATGCCGATGTAAGTATTGGCAGGTGCGCCGCCGAGTGCGTCGGAGTAGAGTTTGCCGCTGACGTTGACGCCGGTTTCTTTGGCGATGCGGTCAACCATGCGCGTGTCTTTGATGTTTTCAGTGAACACGGCTTTGATACCTTCGCGTTTGATTTGGCGGATGATGGAAGCTACTTGTTTGGCGGATGGCTCGGCTTCGTTGCTCACGCCTTGTGGGGCGATGAACTCGATATTGTAGCGTTTGCCCATGTAGGAGAACGCGTCGTGTCCGGTCAGGACTTTGCGCTTGGCGGCGGGAACGGCGTTAAAGGCGGCTTGAGCGTCGCTGTGCAGTTTTTTCAGTTGCACTTGGTAGTTGCCCAAGCGTTGTTGGTAATAGGTTTTGCCTTCGGGGTCTGCCTGAATCAGGGCGTTGGCAACGTTTTGGGCGTAGGTTGTCATCAAAACGGGGTCGTTCCAGACGTGCGGGTCAAATTCGCCGTGGTCGTGGTGATGGCCTTCGTGGTCGTGATGATGTTCGCCTTCTTCGGCTTTAAGCGCCTGTATGCCTTTGGCTGCTTCGGCGAAGGGGACTTTGCTTTGTTTGACGGCACGCTGCACGTCAGCCGCTTCCAAGCCCAAGCCGTTGAGCAGGACTAATTTTGCACCGCGGATTTTTTTGATGTCGCCGCTGGTCATGTGATAGGCGTGGGTGTCTTGGTTGGCACCGACCAAATTTTGTACGGCAACACGGTCGCCGCCGATTTGTTTGGTAACGTCGCCCAAAATGCTGAAGCTGGTAACGACGTTCATCGGGGCTGCATAAACTGCGCCGGACATTAATGCAGCGATGATACCGAGTTTCCAATGTTTCATGTTTTCTCTCTCCAGATTGATATAACGTAACATTTTTATTTTAAAACAGTGGGACGGAATCTTCAAGCAGCCTCCGCTTAAGAACGCGCTTTATGCCTTGAAAACGGGGGATTTGGGGAGGAGGGCAGGGGTTTGTTAATTTATTATGAAATCAGAAATGGAATTGTATTATTGATTTTTAAGATAAAAGAGAAGGAATGGCGGGGAGTTTTGTTGCGTGATGTAGCGGATTTTGGTTAGAGATTATCTTTTTCAAATAAATAAAATCAGGAAGATGCGGGTTTTCTCTTTTTTGAGTGAGCGGGAAATCAAGATTAAATGTGTATATTTTAAATATAATTGAAATATAAATTTCCTTATATGGTATTTTTTAGAACAAAATAATTCATTATCTTTTTGGGATAAAAATAAGCAGATATGATTGAACAAGATTTATTTGATAAAATGTTAATTACATCGCACTACAAATTTGCTATAATGTGCGAATCAGTTAACCACCCTATACCCCAAAAGGAAAAACCATGGGCATTAAAGTCGCCATTAACGGATATGGCCGCATCGGCCGCCAAGTATTACGCGCCATCTACGATTACAACCTGCAAGACCAACTTGAAGTCGTCGCCGTCAACGCCAGCGGCAGCCTCGAAACTAACGCCCATCTGACCAAATTCGACACCGTCCACGGTCGCTTTAATGCCGATATTTCCCACGATGCGACCCACCTCATCATCAACGGCCGCAAAATCCCGTTCTTCTCCACCCGCAACCCTGCCGAACTGCCCTGGCGCGACTTGGGCGTGGACTTGGTGATGGAATGCACCGGCTCGTTCACCAGCAAATCCAAAGCCAATGTCCATCTTGAAAGCGGCGCGAAAAAAGTGCTGATTTCCGCGCCGGGCGAGGCTGACGTTGACGCGACCATCGTCTACGGCGTGAACGACGATGTGATTACCGACGACATGACCGTCATCTCCAATGCTTCCTGCACCACCAACTGCCTCGCCCCCGTCGCCAAAGTATTGAGCGAAAACATCGGCATCGTCAAAGGCGCGATGACCACCATCCACGCCCTGACCAACGACCAAACCGTGACCGACGTGCGCCATAAAGACTTGCGCCGCGCCCGAAGCGGTGTTGAAAACATGATTCCAACCAAAACCGGCGCGGCGAAAGCCGTCGGTTTGGTCTTGCCCGAATTGAAAGGCAAACTCGACGGCCTTGCCATCCGCGTGCCGACCGTCAATGTTTCATTGGTGGACTTGAGCTTCCAAGCCGCGCGCGATACGAGTGTCGAAGAAATCAATGTGCTGATGAAGGCCGCCTCAGAAGAAGGTCGTCTGAAAGGCGTGTTGGGCTACAACACGCTGCCGCTGGTGTCTATGGACTTTAACCACACCACCCAAGCCAGTACCTTTGACGCAACGTTGACCAAAGTAACCGACGGCAACATGGTCAAAGTGTTCGCTTGGTACGACAACGAGTGGGGCTTCAGCTGCCAAATGTTGAATACCGCCCGCCGTATGTTCGGTTTGGAAGTACGCCCGTTTGAATAAAACGGATGGTTTGATACGCTAAAAGGTCGTCTGAAAACTTGAATTGCCCGGCAAAATTTGGGCGCGTATAAGAGATTGTTCGGACGTTTTCTATAAGCCGGGTTCTGTATATTGCAGGACTCGGCTTTTTTAATTTCAAACTGCAACACTCATGGTTGTCGTCATACCTAAAAAGATGAAGCACCTAGAGACCTTTGCAATAACATAGGTTACTAAAATTTTATGCTCAATCTCATTTTCAAAATGCAAAACCTTTCTGATTTTTCCTACTTTTTGCTCAATATTAGGAAGGTTTTAGTCAATTGAAATTTTTTGGCGCATTTTTATGCGTCAAATTTCGTTAACAGACTATTTTTGCAAAGGTCTCACCTAGTTGTAGGCAGGGATAAAAAAACTGCACCTTTGTGAAGGTGCAGTTTACGGGTTTCAGACGACCGACTGATTGATTTTATCCTTAACGTTGTAAGCTTTTTGGGAAAGGTTTTTTCTGTGAGACGGGCGCAAACTCAAACACTTTCTTGCGTGCATTCCATTGTAGCGGACGGATACAATTTTGATATTGTGCGCGTACTTTACCGCGTGTGTCTTCGCCGCACAGCTCTCCGCCCACGCCTAAATAAAGTTTGTTGCCGATGATTTTTGTTCCGGCTGCGCCATGAAGAAATGCCTGTTTGGCAGAACCATCCGGCTGGCCTGCAAAAACAGTGACCGCCCAGCCGCCGGAGCCGCCCAGATCAGGTGCGTTGGCGCAGGTGACCTTGCTCATGTCGTAGACAAAATCATGATAACCGTCGTTATTCAAATCGATAATATCCAAAGCTTGACCAACAGAGAATTTTCCTCCCATTTCACGGCAGGTTTGTTTATCTTCATTGATGGCTTCCTGTACTTTTTTAGGAATTGCTATGGGTGCGCGTTCGGCGGCAGCAAATTGCATGCTTGCCATGAATACTGCCGCTAAAAGCAGTTTTTGCATGATTTTCTCCGAATTAGGCTAAATTGGTCGGCTGTATCAGGTATCCATACTTGTTGCCATACTGAGTTTTCAGACGACCTAAACCAAGATTTATGGTGTTGCGACTGTAAATGTAACATCCACATGATCTTTTTGCTGTTTCAATTCGAAACAATCGAATCCCTCGCTATTTACGCAAACATTGACTATTTTTTTGCCGGTCCATTGAATGGAGGTTTCCGTTTCTTCGTTTATTTGACGTTTCATATTACGGGTTGGCAGGGTTTTGGGCAGTACTCCGTTTCCCCCCTCTTTTTTTAAAGCAGCAGTATAAGCGTCAGATAAAGAGTTACCTGAATAACGGCATTTGGTTACGCCTAATTCTGTTCCATCCCATTTCTGTTTACCGCAGGAGAGTTTGGCTCCGCCGGCATTTGCGGCAGCAGTGGTCAGAAGCAGGGCAACAGCCAATACAATTTGTTTTTTCATCAACATTCCTTCAAATCATAGACGTAGATTGCATAAAAAAGATTCTAATCGTCTGTCCTGTCAGGGTTTCAGACGACCTGATCTGCATTTTACAGTTTCACCGAATGCTCGCGCGTTTCGTGGAACACGATGTCCGGCCAGCGTTCCTGCGTCAGATTTAAGTTGACGCGGTTAGGGGCGAGGTAGGCGAGGTTGCCGCCTGCGTCTATCGCCAGATTGCCTGCGTTGGCTTTTTCAAACTCCGCCAGCTTTTTCTTGTCTTCGCACGATACCCAGCGCGCCGACCAGATGGATGCGTTGTCGAACACGGCTTCTACGCCGTATTCGTTGGCGAGGCGTGAGGTAACGACTTCAAACTGCAACACGCCGACCGCGCCCAAAATCAAATCTGCGCCGCTCATCGGTTTGAAGACCTGCACCGCGCCTTCTTCGCCGAGCTGTTGCAAGCCTTTTTGCAGTTGCTTGATTTTCAGCGGGTTTTTGATGCGGACGCTGCGGAACAGTTCGGGCGCGAAGAAGGGGATGCCGGTGAACGCCAGTTGTTCGCCTTCGGAAAAGCTGTCGCCGATTTGGATGTTGCCGTGGTTCGGGATGCCGATGATGTCGCCCGCGTAGGCTTCTTCCACCAGCTCGCGGTCGTGCGACATGAATGTAACCACGCTGGAGGCGGCGATTTCGCGGTTGATGCGCAGGTGTTTCATCTTCATGCCGCGCTCGAATTTGCCGGAGCAGACGCGCAAGAAGGCGATGCGGTCGCGGTGTTTCGGATCCATATTGGCTTGGATTTTAAAGATAAATCCGGAAAATTTCGGCTCGTCCGGCTCGACCATGCGTACGGTCGCGTCGCGCGGTTTCGGCGCGGGCGCCCAGTCAATCAATGAATTGAGGATTTCCTGAATACCGAAGTTGTTAATCGCCGAACCGAAGAACACGGGCGTGAGTTCGCCGGCGAGAAATTCGTCAAGATTGAACTCGTTGGAAGCCGCCTGCACCAATTCGATTTCGTCTCGCAACTGCTGGATTTCCAGCGGAAAGCGTTGTTCCAATTCGGGATTGTTGATGCCTTTGATGATGTCGAACTCGTGCGGCAGGCGTTCGCCGCCGGCTTCAAAGAGATAGATTTCATCGTTCAGGATGTGGTACACGCCTTTGAAGTTTTTGCCCATGCCGATCGGCCAAGTGACGGGTGCGCAACGGATTTTTAAAATGTTTTCCACTTCGTCCAGCAATTCTAGAGAGTCGCGTACTTCGCGGTCGTATTTGTTCATGAACGTGACAATCGGCGTATTGCGCAGGCGGCAGACGTTCAAGAGTTTGATGGTTTGCGCTTCCACGCCTTTTGCTGCGTCGATGACCATCAATGCGCTGTCCACGGCGGTCAAAACGCGGTAGGTGTCTTCGGAGAAGTCTTGGTGTCCCGGCGTGTCCAAGAGGTTGACGGTGTGGTCTTTATAGTCGAACTGCATTACGCTTGATGCCACGGAAATGCCGCGCTGCTTCTCGATTTCCATCCAGTCGGAGGTGGCGAATTTGCCGGTTTTCTTGCCTTTTACCGTACCCGCGCTTTGAATCGCGCCTGAAAACAGCAACAGCTTTTCGGTCAGCGTGGTTTTACCCGCGTCAGGGTGGGAGATGATGGCAAACGTGCGGCGGCGGCGCACTTGGTCGAGGATTTCTTGGGACATGGGCTTTCTTTGCAAAAAGGTTCAGGCCGCTTTTCCGACGGCCTGAGGAATGGTTGAGATGGCGGGGATTGTACAAAAAAACATTAATCGGTTCAATGATTAGGGGATAAAAAAGGTCGTCTGAAAATTTTCAGACGACCTT
>NZ_KV838121.1:28448-31507 GCF_001838645.1 Neisseria sp. HMSC70E02
AAAAGGTCGTCTGAAAATTTTCAGACGACCTTTTCACGATTGCGGATTAAGCCTTGTCGTGGAATTCGTGGAATTCATATTGGTAGGACAAGCCTTTGCCTGCTTTTTTCTGCGCCAGATAATCGTCGTAAACGGCGCGGATTTCTTTGCGCAGGAGGAATAGGGCGATTAAGTTGGGGATGACCATGAAGCCGTTGAACATATCGGACAGGCTCCAAACCAAATCGACTTTGCCCAGCGTCCCCAATACGATAGCCAGCAGCACGAGCGCGCGGTAGACGCCCAAGTGTTTTCCCCTGAAGAGGAAGCGGATGTTGGACTCGCCGAAGTAGTACCAGCCGATGATGGTGGTGAAGGCGAAGAAGGTCAGGCAGACGGCGAGCAGTTGCGAACCGAAGCCGGGGAAGGCTTTACTGAAGGCGAATTGGGTCACCGCCGCGCCTTGTTCGCCGGAAAGGTTGGCATCGGTCAGGAGGATAATCAGTGCGGTGGCGGTGCAGACCAAGATCGTGTCGATGAACACGCCGATAAATGCCGCCAAGCCTTGTTGAACGGGGTGGTTAACGTCGGCGGTTGCGTGCGCGTGCGGCGTCGAACCCATACCTGCTTCGTTGGAAAACAGCCCGCGTGCCACGCCGTAACGGACGGCTTCGCGCATACCGATACCTGCCGCGCCGCCTAACACGGCTTCGGGATTGAAGGCGGCGGTAAAGATGTGGTTGAACATCGGTACGATGTGGTCGGAGAATTCAAACAGGATAACGACGGCACACAAAATATAGATAATCGCCATAAACGGTACGACGAATTGGGCGATGTTGGCGATGCGGTTTACGCCGCCGACGATAATCATGCCCGCAAGGACGGCGAGGGTGATGCCCACTGCCAAAGCCGGTACGTTAAAGGCGATGGTAACGGAGGAGGCGATGGAGTTTGCCTGCGTAGCGTTACCGATAAAACCCAGCGCGATAATCAGGGCGATGGAGAAAAAGCCCGATAAGAAACGCGCCGCGCCGCGCCCAATTTTCGGGGTCAGACCGTGCGTAATGTAGAACGCGGGGCCGCCGATGTATTTGCCGTGGCTGACGACGCGGTATTTTTGCGCGAGCAGGGCTTCGGCAAAAATCGTGGACATCCCCAAAACGGCGGAAAGCCACATCCAAAAAATCGCGCCCGGCCCGCCTGCGGTAATGGCGGTTGCCACACCGGCGACGTTGCCCGTGCCGATTTGGGCGGAGACGGCAACGGCGAGTGCTTGGAATTGCGACAAAGATTTATCGTCTTTGTCTTTTTTGGAAAACAAACCGCCGAAAACGGATTTGAGGCCTTCGCCAAATTTGGTAATCTGCGGCGCACCCAGATAGAGTGTGAAAAACAGGCCGATGCCCAAAAGGGCGTAAATCAGCAGGTAGTCCCACAGAATCAGATTGACTGCGCCCACCAGTGCAGACAATGTTTTTTCCATAATTACAAACCTTATATTGAAAAATGAACAGATGACGGCATCCGGCGGCGGTTACTCCGTTGAATGCCGTTGTGTCGGACGGCGCGGCGAGCAGGCCGGTTTCGTCCGTTTCGCCCCAAGTTGTCAACAATCCTGAAGCAGGCCTGCATGATACCGTAAACCTTTTGTGAGGCAAACGAAAAAAAGGGTCAGGTTTGGGCAAAGACAAGATTTTTGCGTTTGTCGGGCGCTATCGGCGTTTTCAGACGACCTTTTAGGCAGAATGCAGCGTCGTCTGAATATTTTAGGTATATTCAACCTATGTTAAAATGCGCCCTTTGAAAATGAGCAAGAGTCCGCCGGATAAGGCGGAAAATCGAAAGGAATCCATATATGGCAGGTCATAGCAAGTGGGCGAATATCCAGCATAAAAAAGCCCGTCAAGATGCCAAACGCGGCAAAATCTTCACCCGTTTGATTAAAGAAATCACCGTCGCAGCCCGCATGGGCGGCGGCGATCCCGGCGCCAACCCGCGCCTGCGCCTGGCTTTGGAAAAAGCCGCCGAAAACAATATGCCCAAAGACAACGTGCAACGCGCCATCGACAAAGGTACGGGCAATTTGGAAGGTGTGGAATATATCGAGTTGCGCTACGAAGGCTACGGCATCGGCGGCGCGGCGCTGATGGTGGACTGCCTGACCGACAACAAAACCCGCACCGTCGCCGACGTGCGCCACGCGTTCACCAAAAACGGCGGCAACTTGGGCACCGACGGCTGCGTAGCGTTCAACTTCGTGCATCAGGGTTATTTGGTGTTCGAACCCGGCGTTGACGAAGACGCGCTGATGGAAGCCGCTCTGGAAGCCGGTGCGGAAGACGTAATTGCCAACGACGACGGCTCCATCGAAGTCATCACTGCCCCGAACGATTGGGCGGGCGTGAAAGCGGCATTGGAAACCGCAGGCTACAAATCCGTTGACGGCGACGTCACCATGCGCGCCCAAAACGAAACCGAACTCTCCGGCGAAGATGCCGTCAAAATGCAGAAACTGATTGACGCGCTGGAAGATTTGGACGACGTACAGGACGTTTACACCTCCGCCGTCTTGAATCTGGATTAATAGGAAAGATCAAAAGCAGACCTGATGGGTCTGCTTTTTTTGCGTCTGGGATTTTCGGCGGGTTGTTTGTTGGAATCTTCAATGGCTCGTGGGCATAGTCCACGCTACAAAGTTTTTTGGCAACGCAAGTGCCGTAACGTGGATTCCGTCCACGAAAACGATAAACGTAAAGGTCGTCTGAAATCTTGAGTGGTTCGTGGGCGAAGCCCACGCTACAAATTTTTTTGGTGACACAAGTGCCGTAGCGTGGACTCTGTCCACGAAAATGGTTAACACACAAAGGTCGTCTGAAAAACTCAATGCAGGTTTTCAGACGACCTTTCATGTTTGGACTGCGTATCGGTTTTGGTTGGCACGGTATCCGTAGCGTGGATTCCGTCCACGAAAACGATAAACGCAAAGGTCGTCTGAAATCTTAAGTGGTTCGTGGGCATAGCCCACGCTACAAAGTTTCTTGGCGACACAAGTGCCGTAGCGTGGACTCTGTCCACGA
>NZ_KV838121.1:31607-52275 GCF_001838645.1 Neisseria sp. HMSC70E02
CAGGTTTTCAGACGACCTTTCATGTTTGGACTGCCTATCGGTTTTGGCTGGCGCGGTAGAAGGCGATGAGGCCGTTGGTGGAGCTGTCGTGCTGCGGGTTGCCGCGGTCGAGTTCGGGTTCGATGGTTTTGGCGAGTTCTTTGCCGTATTCGACGCCCCATTGGTCGAAGGGGTTGATGCCCCAAATCGCGCCTTGGACGAAGGTGCGGTGTTCGTATGCCGCCATGAGCATGCCGAGGCGGCGGGGGTCGGTGGCGCTGAGGAGGAGGCTGTTGCTCGGGCGGTTGCCGGGGAATTCTTTTTGCGGGGCGAGGCGTTCGCGTTCGGCTTCGGGCAGGTCGGCAAGTTCGGCGCGGGCTTCTTCGAGGGTTTTGCCTTTCATCAGGGCTTCTGCTTGGGCGAAGGCGTTGGCGACGGTGAAGCGGTGTTGGCGGTTAATGCCGTAGGCGGTGGTCATGGGGACGATGAAGTCGCAGGGGATGAGCCGTGTGCCTTGGTGGAGGAGTTGGAAATAGGCGTGCTGGCAGTTGACGCCTTCTTCGCCGAAGACGATGCCGCCGGTGGCGTGGGGGACGGGACGGCCGTCGGCGGTGCGGTTTTTGCCGAGGCTTTCCATGTCGAGCTGGTTGAGCCACGAGGGGAGGTGGCGCAGGTTGTGGCTGTATGGGACGGCGGTTTGTCCGTCGGCGTGCTGGAAGTTGTTGTACCAGATGCTGATGAGCGCCATGAGGACGGGGATGTTGCGGCGGTAGGGGGTTTGGAAGAAGTGGGTGTCCATGGCGTGCGCGCCGGCGAGGAGTTCGCGGAAGCGGTCTGTGCCGACGGCGACCATGACGGGCAGGCCGATGGTTGACCAGACGGAATAGCGTCCGCCGACCCAGTCGAACATGGCGAAGACGTTGTCGGGTGCGATGCCGAAGTTTCGGGCGGCGGCAACGTCGGAGGAGATGGCGCAGAAGTGGCGGTAGATGCCGGATTCGGGCAAACCTGCATCACGATACCAGGCGCGGGCGGCGTAGGCGTTGAGCAGGGTTTCGGGCGTGCGGAAGGATTTGCTGGCGATGCTGAATACGGTGGTTTCGGGCTTGAGGTGGGCGAGTGTGCGGCTGATGTCGGCGTCGTCTGAATTGCTGACGAAGTGGACGCGGATGTTTTGGCGGTAGGCTTTGAGGGCTTCTACGCACATTCTGGGGCCGAGGTCGGAGCCGCCTATGCCGATGTGGACGAAGTCGGTGATGGGTTTGTCGGTGATGCCCCTGTGGCTGCCGTTGTTGAGTGATTCGGCGAAGGCGAGGGCGCGGTCGAGTTCGCGGTGGATTTTGGGGAGGATGTTTTCGCCGTCAACGTAAACGGGCGCGGCGTCGGGCGGCAGGCGCAAGGCGGTATGGAGGACGGCGCGGTGTTCGCTGAGGTTGATTTTTTCGCCGTTTTGCATGGCGTGCATTTGTCCGGCTAGGGGCGAGGCTTCGGCAAGGCGGCACAAAAGTTGCAAAGTGTCTTCGCCGAGGCGGTTTTTGCTGTAATCGAAGAGGAGGCCGTCGAGGGTTTCGTGCATATTGCCGAAGCGGTCGGGTTCGGCGGCGAAGCGGTCGCGCAGGTGGATGTGTTGTGTGTCGAGCCGGTGTTGTTCAAGGGCTTGCCATGCTTCGGTAAATGCGGTCATCGGGTTTCCTTCGGAATTGGGTTCGCCCCGCTCATTCGGGGGATGTGATTCAGTTATAGATTGTCGTTGTGGTGATTGGTTCGATAGGGTGAATATTTATGTAGTCGTATGTAGTTTAACAAAGGGGCGCGGGTTTGGCGAATGCGGGGAGTCGGCTTGGTTAAGAATTGTATGCAATATGCAATTTATATGATTGATTTTTATCAAAGTTCTGTAAATTTTTCGGTATGACACCGATGTCAGGTGTGATATGCTTCGTAATCAAATGAAACAGGGATGAGGCGGGAGTCGTAAGATGGCTACAATTTATGATGTTGCTGCTTATGCGGGCGTCTCACCCAAAACGGTCAGCCGCGTCATCAACGGCGATGCGCCGGTCAGCGATAAAACCCGTGCAAAAGTCGAAACAGCGATTGCGGCTTTGGGTTATATCCCGTCTTCGGCGGCGCGGGTGATGCGGTCGAACCGTTCGGACTTGGTCGGACTGATTACCGGCGCCATCTCGCGCACGGGCGAATACGGCGGGGTACACGGTCTGCCGGATATGTTTTTAATCAAAGGCATCCAGCAGAAAATCCGCGAAGCGGGCAAAACGCTGATGATTGCGGATACGGACAACCGCTACGAGCAAATCGACCCTTTGGTCAGGACGTTTATGGAACACCGCGCGGAAGGCATTTTGTATGTAACCGAATCGCACCGCGAAATCGTCCTGCCCGAAATGCCCAACCGCTGCCCGATGGTTTTGGTCAACTGTTTCGACGCGGCGGGTACGCCGTCGGTTTTGCCGGACGACGAGCGCGGGCAATACGATTTGGTACGCAACATCATCCGTCACGGACACCGCCGTATCGCCTATATCACCTTGCAGGCGGGCGCAGAAGCGACGCGGCTGCGTTTAGCGGGCTACCGCCGCGCTTTGGACGAATCGGACATGGTGTTCGATCCTGATTTGGTGCAAACCGGCATCACCGACTTTGCCAACGACAGCGAACCTTTGATTGCGGCAGTATTGAAATTATTGTCGCTTGCCGACCCGCCGACGGTCATTTGCTGCGGCAACGACGAAATGGCGGTCCGCGTTTACGGCATTTTGAGGACGCGCGGCGTACGCGTTCCGGAGCAGGTATCGGTGGCAGGTTACGACAACCACAGCGCGATTGCCGAAACCCTGTTCCCGCCGCTGACCAGCACCGAGCTGCCCTATATGCGCATGGGCGCGCTGGCGGCGGAAATCCTGTTCGACATTATCGAGACCAAAGAAACCGCCCGTCCGCCCGTTCGGGTTGTCGGAGAAACGATTTGGCGGCAGTCGGTCACGGCATTGAAGTAAAACATCCTTTCAGACGACGTCTGCTTTATGAGGCTGACACAATACGACAATAAAAGGTCGTCTGAAAACACAAACAACACATCACGTTATCCATTTGCAACGTATCAATACGATACGCCCAAAAATAAAGAAAGCGGCTCAACCGCTTCGACTATGCAGTGTTTCCCGCAGTTTGTTGTTCCATGTTTTCTTCTTATACAGTCCAGGAGTCGCTTCAAAATGAAGATTTCCCCACAAGTATCCCTGACGCTTCGCCAGATTATGCTGATGAACTTCGGCTTCTTCGGCATTCAATACAGCTTCGGTTTGCAGCAAACCGCCATCAATCCGATTTTCAGTTTCTTACAAGCTGACCCTGCAAAACTGCCTTACCTCAATATGGCAGGACCGATTACCGGTTTGCTGGTGCAGCCCCTTATCGGTGCCATGAGCGACCGTACATGGATTCCCGGACTCGGCCGCCGCCGTCCGTATTTCCTGCTCGGCGCCATCGGTTGCAGCTTGTGTTTGTTCTTCTATCCGCACGTTACCGCATTGTGGGTTGCCGTATTGCTGCTGTGGCTCTTAGACATCAGCAACAATACCGCCATGGAGCCTTTCCGCGCCTTCATCGCCGATACCGTTCCCGAACGCCAGCAATCCACCGGCTTTTTGATGCAGTCCGTGTTTACCGGCTTGGGCATTACCCTTGCCAACATATCGCTCTATGCCTTCAAGAAAATCGACTGGTTGAACCAAACCTCCGAAGCGGGCATCCCCTACTGGGTATTCGGCTCGTTCTATATTGGCGCCGTCTGCTCCATCGGCTCTGTTTTAGTGACCGTATTGTCCACCCCCGAACATGAGCCGTCTCCTGAAGAGCTGGCGGCGATTAAAGCCCAATCCGGCGGTCCTGTTGAAGCCGTTAAAGAAATTTACCATGCTATTAAAGACATGCCGAAACCCTTGTGGCAGCTCGCTTCGGTTTATCTCTTCCAATGGTACGCACTCTTCATCTACTGGCAATACATCTCCCACAGTCTCGCCAAATCTATATGGAATGCTACCTCTGCCAACAAAGTCGCATATGAGGACGCAGTGGCATGGACCGGTGTGGTCAATGGTTTTTACAACGTCGTGACCTTTATTTCTGCCTTCGGATTGATGTGGATGGCGCGCAAATATGCCGCCAAATACGTCCACGCCTTTGCCGTTACCCTTGCCGCACTTGCCCTTTTGGCGATTCCGCATGTTACCGATAAAAACATGATGCTCGCCCCGATGATCGGCTTCGGTATCGGCTGGGCAAGTATGATGGGCGTGCCGTTTATGATTGTCGTGCATTCCATCCCGAAAGAGCGCTACGGCGTGTATATGGGCATCGTCAACATGATGATTGTGATTCCGATGCTGATCCAAACCCTTACCTTCAGTAAAATCTATGAGAACTTGCTCGGCGCCGACCCGGGACATGCCATGACTTTTGCCGGTGTCCTCCTTATCATCGCCGCCGTACTGACCCTGACCATCAAAACGTCAAACAAACCTTATGGCGTAGAATCGGCAGGCTGATTCAGGCATTTGCCAAAAGGTCGTCTGAAAACCCTTGTTTTAGGTTTTCAGACGACCTTTTTTGTTTGATTGTGCCGATTTGTTTTAAACGGGCGGGGACGGGTTTGTGGAAGCTCGGATTGGATAGGAATATCGCCGCATTCCCGCAAAAGCTGACGGCAAAGCGTTTACATGGCAAAATACCGCCTGTTTGCAGGTCATCCGAATTTTTCAGACGACCTTTTACCCTCTTCAAAAGGAATCCCCATGTCTTTGCAAAACATCATTGAAACCGCCTTTGAAAACCGTGCGGACATCACCCCGACCACCGTTACCCCCGAAGTCAAAGAAGCCGTGTTGGAAACCATCCGCCAACTCGATTCAGGCAAATTGCGCGTCGCCGAACGCTTGGGCGTGGGCGAATGGAAAGTCAACGAATGGGCGAAAAAAGCCGTCCTATTGTCCTTCCGCATCCAAGACAATGAAGTCCTCAACGACGGTGTGAACAAATACTTCGACAAAGTGCCGACCAAGTTTGCTGACTGGTCTGAAGACGAATTCCGCGCTGCCGGTTTCCGCGCCGTACCCGGTGCCGTTGCGCGCCGCGGCAGCTTTGTTGCCAAAAACGTCGTTTTGATGCCGTCTTATGTCAACATCGGCGCATACGTTGACGAAGGCGCGATGGTCGATACTTGGGCGACCGTTGGCTCTTGCGCCCAAATCGGTAAAAACGTCCACTTGAGCGGCGGCGTCGGCATCGGCGGCGTACTCGAACCCCTGCAAGCCAGCCCGACCATCATTGAAGACAACTGCTTCATCGGCGCGCGTTCCGAAATCGTCGAAGGCGTGATTGTCGAAGAAGGCAGTGTGATTTCCATGGGCGTGTTCATCGGACAATCCACCAAAATCTTCGACCGTACTACCGGCGAAATCTACCAAGGCCGCGTACCGGCAGGCTCGGTTGTCGTGTCCGGCAGCATGCCTTCCAAAGACGGCAGCCACAGCCTCTACTGCGCCGTCATCGTCAAACGCGTGGACGCGCAAACCCGCGCCAAAACCAGCGTCAACGAATTGCTGCGCGGTATTTAACCGGCGAACAGAAAAGGGGAGGTCGTCTGAAACAGCCCGAAACATAAACGGGCTTCAGGCAAACGGTTTCCCTGTTTGAATGGCAAGAGGTCGTCTGAAAAACCGGATTTCGGGTTTTCAGACGACCTTTTCATAGGGTGAATCGGTTAAAGTTAGAACGGCATCGCTCCGCCTTGTTGAATGCTGTTTTCTTTGCCATAAAAAAAGCAACGGATAAACCGTTGCTTTTTTGTTTGACCTGCGAATCTTACAAACTGCCCAACACGATGCGCAACACGCGGCGCAGGGGTTCGGCTGCGCCCCACAAGAGCTGGTCGCCGACGGTGAACGCGCTGATGTATTCGCCGCCCATGCCCAGTTTGCGGATACGTCCGACGGGGACGGACAGCGTGCCGGTAACTTTGGCGGGCGTCAGCTCGTGGATGCTGGCTTCTTTTTCGTTGGGGATGACTTTCACCCAGTCGTTCGCGCCTGCCAAAATCGCTTCGATTTCGGAAACGGGCAGGTCTTTTTTCAGCTTCAGGGTGATGGCTTGGCTGTGGCAGCGCATAGAGCCGATGCGGACGCACAAGCCGTCGATTACGGTCGGATTGTCGCTGCGGCCGAGGATTTTGTTGGTTTCTGCGCCGCCTTTCCATTCTTCTTTGGACTGGCCGTTGCCCAAATCCACGTCAATCCACGGAATCAGGCTGCCGGCGAGCGGTACGCCGAAGTTGGCTTTCGGATAGTCTTCGCTGCGCAGGAAATCGGACACTTTGCGGTCGATGTCGAGAATCGCGCTGGAAGGATCGGCAAGCTCGTCCGCCACTTGGGCGTGAATCGCGCCCATTCCGCTGATGAGTTCGCGCATGTTTTTCGCGCCCGCGCCGGATGCGGCTTGGTAGGTCATGCTGGTCGCCCATTCGACCAAATCGTTTTGGAACAGGCCGCCCAGCGCCATCAGCATCAGGGAAACGGTACAGTTGCCGCCGATGTAGTTTTTCACGCCGTTTTTGAGGCCGTTGTCGATGACGTTGCGGTTGACCGGGTCGAGGACGATAATTGCGTCGTCTTTCATGCGCAGGGAGGATGCCGCGTCAATCCAGTAGCCGTTCCAGCCGCTGTCGCGCAGGGGTTGGAACACGGATTTGGTGTAATCGCCGCCTTGGCAGGTTACGATGATGTCCATTTTCGCCAGTTCGGCAACGTTGTTCGCGTCCAATAATGTTTTAGCCGCCTGACCGAAATCAGGTGCCGCGCCGCCGACGTTGGATGTGGTGAAGAAGAACGCTTCGGGAATGTGGGCGAAGTCGTTTTCTTCTTTCATACGCTGCATCAAAACCGAACCGACCATGCCGCGCCAGCCGACGAAACCTACTTTCATGTTGAGCTCCTTAGGGGGAAATTGTTAACAAATTTCTGAATAGGGGAAAAGGAAGAGTTTTAAACCTGTTTGAGGTAAATGTAAAGTTTTTTATAGTGGATTAACTTTAAACCAGTACGGCGTTACCTCTCCTTAGCTCAAAGAGAACGATTCTCTAAGGTGCTGAAGCACCAAGTGAATCGGTTCCGTACTATCTGTACTGTCTACGGCTTCGTCGCCTTGTCCTGATTTATTAATCCACTATATGTTGTTTTGGGAGCGTATGGGGGAGGTCGTCTGAAAAAAGCGTTCCTGCCAAACCGGAATGTTCCGAAAGCAAACCTGACGATAAATCGCAGGCTTGCATTTAGGAAGGATTCAAGGTTTGGCAGGAACGCCGGCATCATTGAAAGCACAGTTCGAGCAAGCATTTTGATAACCGAAATGCCGCACTGTTTTTCAGACGACCTTTCGGATCAGTATCGGATATCGACGGTTACCTTATCCTTATATTCGCCCGGGGTGTAGTCGGTGTTTTTGACTTCTGCTGCAATGATGTGTGTCTGGCTACTGCCGTCGCCAGTAGATTTCAATACGCTGCCTGATCCCGAAGGGTTGTTGCCCCAGTAGTGTGCATACGTATTGGTCCCCTTTTTGAGGCGGTAGGGGATTTTGTCGGTATTGGCGGGATTAGTAGATTTCATCTCTCCTCCACCTTCCTGATTACCGTTGGAAGGAATCAGACCGATAGTGTAGGGCGTACCGTTGGTGCAGCGGACGGTGAGGTTGCCCGACTGCTTCAGGTTGGTACTGCCGGCGGTGTGTGTGCCGAAGTCGATGTCGTCGGCGGAGATGAATTCGCAGACGGGCGCAACATGAGCTTGGACGTAAAAGGGGAAACGTTGGGTGGTTAGGAATCCTCCGCAATCGACGGGGTCGGGAGCAGTATCATATGCAGCCCTCCAACTTAAGGCGGTGGAGCCATTGATAAAGTTCGAGAGATAAGAGTGCCCAGTGGTCGTGGGTATGATATTACTTTGTCCACTAACCAATCTTGCTTTAATAGTCATGCTTCCTGTGACAGTGTCTTTGGCTGGGATGCGCATGATATCTGTGCTGGCACTGCTGGGGGAGTTTGCCGTGTTATCCGTTCCCCAGTAAGTATTATCGGATTTAAGTAATAACAGTTGCAGCGTTTGGGAACGGTTTTGGGTATAAAACATCTTCCGTGGAGTGTATATGCTTGTTGATCCCTGACCCCCGTCAATATTAAAGCACAGGCGTACTTTTAAGGGTTGGGTAATGGTGTTGGAGCATGTGTAGTTAATGGTGGCTTGAATATCTTCCGGCTGGTTGTTGTTCAGAAGGTTGACGCCGTTGCCTTGACTTCCGAATACCAAGGCAGGATAGCCGTTGAAGGTTCCGTTTCCTTGTACTGAGGCAGTGCATTTCACAAATGGACCCGCTTCGCCGCTGTTTGCCCAAACCTGTCCTACGGACAGAGACAGCAGTCCGAATACGGCAGGCAATGTTATTTGTCGGAAAAGACGGTTTGCGGTTTTCAGACGACCTCTCTTTATATTTATCTGCATATGATGTCTCCCAGTTCCGGGATGGAATCCGGATTGTGTGTTTCAGGGTAGTCCGCTTCGAAGGTGCAAGTGCCGCCGTTTTCGGGGAGGGTGACGGTGAAGCGGTTTCTACCTTCTTTCATGTTTTCAATATATGTTTTGCCGTCGAAGCCGGTTACGGCTGCCGGTGTGCCGTCTTCGGCAGTAATGCTGCCGCCGTTCGGGAGTAATTGGTTTTGTGCGTCTTTCAGCGTCATGGTAGCGGCGCGGGTACGCTGGATTTTGAATTCGACGCGCATGCCAGAGCGTTCGGGCGGAGCGATTTCGGCGACGGTGTGTTCAAGCTGAACGTCCAACGGCAATTCGGCAATATCGACGCTGACGGTGTTTTTTTGGTAGGCGGAGAGGCTGGGGATCAGTGCCAGCCCTTTGCGGTTGGTTTTGCCTACGGGCATGCCGCCTGCGCGGATGGGGACGTCCGCCATATCGCCGGTGCTGACGACGGCGAAACTGTCGTTGACTTGGCGGGTGGCGAAGAGGCTGCCGCCCATGAGGACGAGGCCGCCCCTCCAGCCTGCGTTCCAGTTGCTGTTGCCGCTTTGGCTGTAAACGTTTGCCCAGCCGTCGCCGTAGGTGTTTTGATGGCGGATGTTGCCGTTGAAGGTATTGCTGCGGCTGCCGTTTGCGTTGTCGTTTTGCTGCCAGCCTATGCCCCAGCTGGTGCTGCCCATGCCGCTGCTGGTTTTGTTCAGGGTTGCCTGATAGCTGTTGTTTTGTTTGTTTCTGCTGATGCCTGCGGAGGTCGAATAGCCGTTGTCAAGGCTGACGGAGAGGCCTGCGTGGAAACTCAGTTCGCGCCTGTTGCGGAAGTTTTTATTGGCGCCGGCGTAGAGCGAGGTGCGGTTTTTGAAGCTGCGGCTCCAGCCGAATGAGCCTACGCCGTCGGCGGGGCTGCCTTCGGTGTGGGAATGGACGTAGGATAGGCTGAATGAGCCGAGTTTGTCGCTGCTCCAGCCTGCGGATGCGGAGGCGGATGTGGCGGGGTGGCGGGTGGCTTTGAAAAAGTCTGCGCCGTATGCAGTGTCGCCCAGTTCGGCAAATTGCCCGTTGGTACGGTTTGCGCCCGCGCTGAAGGAGAGCCTGTCCCATTGGGTGCTGAAAAATGCGCTGCTGCGCCGTCCTGTCTTGCCCGCAAAGCGGCTTTCGGCATAGGTAAGATTGAGTTGTCCGAGCGAACCTAATACGGTATCGGCGGCAATGCCCGCCTGACGGTAGCCGCGCGCGGCTTCGCCGTGGATTTGGGCGGTCAGGGTATTGCTGACACCGTAACGCAGCGTGCCGGAGGCGGCGGGGTCGGATTGGTATTTGGCGGAACGGATGCCGTAATCGCGGCGGACGTAGCCTGCTTCAAACGACCATTCGTTCAGCCCTTTTGCCAAAAGTCCGCTGCCGCCGTAAAGCGGCATATCGACGACGACGGTGCGCCCCAGTACGTCGGTGGCGACGACTTGGGCGTTGCTGCGGCCGCTGATGGACGGCGGCAGGATGAGTTCGTATTCGCCCGCTTCGATGTCGCGGCTCATTTGTTTGACGCCGTCGAGGTAGAGGTCGACCGTGCCGGGCAGGGTGCTTTTACCGAGGTAGGAACGCAGCGGGGCGGTTTGTTTCCACGGGCGGGTGTTGTAAGTGCGGGAGATTTTGATACCGCCGATGCGTGTGCCGCCCCATGAGCCGATTTGTCCGGTCAGGGTGTCGCCGACGGTCAGCGATATGCCTTGTTCGGGCCAGACGGTGCGCCAATAGGTATCCAGGCGGGCGGTATTGCTGCGGGAGCCGCTTTCTTTGTTGCGGCTACGGTTGGCAAATTGGGTGTGGTTCAGATAGCCCCAGGGCGTACTCAGGCGCATTTCGCCGAAAACACCCTGCGTGCCGCTGCCGGAGTTGTTGTATGAGACGTTGGTGTCGTAGTTCAGAACGGCGGCAAAGCCGGGTTTGGCGATGGCGTAGCGGTTTTCCTGCGGTGCGCCGATTCGGGCGGTTTTCAGGTCGGGCTGCCATTCGAGGGGGGCAGTGAGGTCAAGGGTTTGCGCGGCGGCATCGTATTTCGCCTGCAAGCCGGGGATGGCGGAGAGTTCGAACCATACGCCCGCGCCGGGTGCGGATGCGCCGTCCTGAATTTCAGGCACAACGCCGTTTTTGCCTGCTTCGGCAGCTTCTGTGTCGGGTAGGGCAATGCCGTAGGCGCGCAGGGATTCGGGACGCGCATACAGCACGCCGTTGCGCGACATGAAGGGTTCGATACCGTCGCGTATGCTGCCGTTGACTTTGACCTGCGGGTAAACAGTCAGCCATGCCTGCTCGTAGGTAGCAGGCGCCGCCTGCGTCAGGATGTCTTGAGCAGGAGAGGGCAGGGCGTAGAAACACAGCATCAGCGCGGCACTCAGCCGGGTGAGCCGTGTCCTTAGGTCATGGGGCGGCAAACCGTACCTCCGTTTGGATCGGCATACCGTTTACCGTGGCATTCAGACGACCTTGGTTCAGAGAGGCGGGGGAAACTTCCAATTCGCGTTTCCAAGTGTTGCCCGGCAGGACGTAGCCTGCCAAACCGTTTGCCAGCGTCAAGGCGTCTTTGGCAGAGGTCGTCTGAAAAGTAATATTGCTCAGTTGCGCATGGGCATTGCCCGTGTTTTCGGCAACCAAAACCGCTTTGCCGTTCGCGGCTTTTTCCGCGCGCCATTGCAGCTTCGGTTCGGCATTGTTTTGAACGTTGACAAACAGCGGCAGCGAATAGCGCATCACCAACTGAATGCCTTTTTGCGGTTTCGCATTGGGAGCGGGCAGCTCGTCCACAATCAGGCGGTAGGCTTCTTCAGTCTGTTTGTCGGACGGTTTGACGCGCATCACGCGGAACTGCTGCTGCGCACCCGCTTCCAGTTTGACCATGGGCGGGCTGGCAATGACGGCATCGGTGGGTTCGAGCACTTCACCGCCGTTTGCGTCCTGCGTCCAACGGAATACGCGCACTTGTGCCGTCAACGGCTCTGCGCCCTTGTTTCCCAAAGTAAAAATACCCGCCCGCTGTTTGGCGGGCAGGGAAAGCGATGTCGGACTGACTTGCAAGCCGGCGGCATGGCTTGGTAAAACCGCTGCCGCCGTCAGCATACCGACAAGTGTGCTGATTGCTTTTTGCATGAGGATTTTTTAGTTGTTTTGTTTTGAGGGAGTAAACCGGATTAGTAGGTCAGGGTTACTTTTACGCGGTCTTGGTAGGTGTCAGGGGTTTTGTTTGTCAACTCGCCCACTCCGACTTTGGCAAATACAGGCAGCATAATAGGGGTGGTTGTACCTTTGCCTACTAAAGACAAGGCGTTGGCGCCTTTACCCCATTTGTTTGAACTAATGTTATCACTAACTGCTTCAGTTTCTGTTCCTGGATTGTTGATAGTAGGTTTGAAGAGCTGGTATGCAATTTTATCTTGGTTGTTAGTTTTCAGACCGCTCATGGAACCAGTGCCGTCCGCATTGGTATTACTTGGTTCTAAAGCAACTTGGAATACGGTGTTTTTGCTGCAGCTGACTTGGATACCGTTTGCTGCTTTACCGACATTGTCTTTTTCTAGTTCGGCACTGTTGGTTTCTGCAAGGTGGGATGCAAAGTCAATGTCTGCACCGGAAGTTACATCCCCTTCGGCTGTAATTGCATCTGTTTTTCCGCTGGCAACAGTGAATGCTTCGCATGATCCAGTTACTGTCAGTTTGACATTGAAAAATTGGCTCGTGCCGCTAGGAACAACAGCAGCCATTGCAGTATTGCCCATCATCATGAGAGAAGCCAGGGCCAGAGAAGTTAAAGTAAAACGTGTTTTCATCGGATTTATCCTTGTATGTGAGTTTAGGTGTGTATTGACACAGTCTCCGTAATATTTCTGTGTAACTGATATACGGCAGGCTTTTTTGCCTGAACGGTATATATGACATTATTATGATTTGTGATTATTGTTGCAACTGTTATTGTTTGGCATTTTATAAGTTCCTGTGTTTTTTGTAAATTTTTGTATTATTTTTTGTTGTGTTTTTGCAAAGATTATCTTTTATTCGGTATTTAAATTGGATAAGAGGTCGTCTGAAAGCGTTTAAAAGAAGCTTTAGTTTCTTGAGGTTGGCTTTCAGACGACCTTTGCAGATGTTTGGGCAGTAGATTGGGTAGTGTTTGGAAATATAGTGGATTAAATTTAAATCAGGACAAGGCGCCGAAGCCGCAGACAGTACAGATAGTACGGCACCGATTCACTTGGTGCTTCAGCACCTTAGAGAATCGTTTTCTTTGAGCTAAGGCGAGGTAACGCCGTACTGATTTAAATTTAATCCACTATAACTGATGGGCAATAGCCCGACGGATATTGTGGATGATGGGGTGAATTGTCTTTGCAGATAAAAAGGTCGTCTGAAAATCTCGGTTTGAGGTTTTCAGACGACCTTTGTGTTTCTATCAATCCGTCAGGCGTTTACAGGTTGGGATTGACGATGATTTTGACGGCGGATTCGTTGTTGTGAATCAGACGCTCGAAGCCTTCGGAAACCAGCTCGTCCAGCTTGATGCGCTGGGTGATGAAAGGTTCGAGGTTGATTTTGCCTTCTTCCACCAGTTTGATGGTTTCGGCGTGGTCGTTGCAGTAGGCGATGGTGCCGCGCACGTCCAGCTCTTTCATCACGACGCTGTGGACGTTGATGGTGGCAGGGTGGCTCCAAATGGATACGATGACGACCTTCGCGGTCGGACGGCAGGCTTCGACCATGGTGTCCAGCACTTTATTGACGCTGGTGCATTCGAATGCGACGTCCACGCCTTCGCCGTTGGTCAGTTTTTTCACTTCTTCGACGACGTCGACTTCGGACGGGTCAAGGATGTAGTCGGCAACGCCGGATTCGCGGGCTTTGTCTTTGCGCGCCTTGCTCAATTCGGTGATGATGACTTTGATGCCTTTGGCTTTCAACACGGCGGCAAGCAGCAAACCGATCGGACCTGCGCCGCCGACCAATGCGACGTCGCCTGCTTTCGCGCCACTGCGGACATAAGCGTGATGACCGACGGACAGGGGCTCAATCAAAGCGGCTTGGTCTAACGGGATTTTGTCGGAAATCGGATGCACCCAGCGGCGTTTGACGGCGATTTTTTCGGCAAGACCGCCACCGCAGCCGCCCAAACCGATGAAGTTCATGTCTTTGGAGAGGTGGTAGTTGCTGCCTTCGCCGGTCGGTACGTCGTCGCGGATGATGTAGGGTTCGACCACGACGTGTTGTCCGACTTTGAGGTCATCCACGCCTTCGCCGACGGCATAAACCACGCCGGAGAACTCGTGTCCCATCGTTACGGGCGCGGACTCGCCGGAAATCGGGTGCGGATGGCCGCAGGGCGGGATGAAAATCGGACCTTCCATAAATTCGTGCAGGTCGGTACCGCAGATGCCGCACCAGGCGACGTTGATGCCGACGGTGCCGGGGGCGACGGTCGGTTCTGGGATGTCTTCGATGCGGATGTCGCCTTTATCGTAAAAACGTGCTGCTTTCATTGTAACGCTCCTTGTTTTGAGGTTGAAAAGAAAGGTCGTC
This sequence comes from Neisseria sp. HMSC70E02, assembly GCF_001838645.1. Lineage (NCBI taxonomy): Bacteria > Pseudomonadati > Pseudomonadota > Betaproteobacteria > Neisseriales > Neisseriaceae > Neisseria > Neisseria sp. HMSC70E02. Next base: position 45,746 of record NZ_KV838121.1, read on the forward strand.
TGAAAGGTAGGACGGCTTTTCAGTAAGGGCGGGAAGGATGTGTGGGATGTGTGACGAGTATATGGTTATTTTAATGATGCGGCAGGGCGGGTTGTGTAGGATAAGCAACACAGGCTGCGCGATATTGCTTTGATATTTTGTTATTTTACTACATTTCGATGTGAATGATATGTCGGCTTGCGTAAAAACGAAGCAGGGCTTGTCCGCGGTCAAGTTTTGGATGGAAGGGGCTTGAGGTATTCGTCAAAAAGATGCTGTCGGAAGACGGGAGGATTATTAGGGAAGGATGGAAATTGTTGACAACGCAGGTATTGCTTATTGAATTAATCAAAATTTTATTGCGAAAAAATTTGAATTTTAGAAATTTAAATATATAAAAACAGAAAAAATTTGATTTTTTGAAATAAAATTGCCGTAAGATGGCTAAAAGGCTTGTTTAAAACAGGTAAAGAAGGTAATCTATGCCTTAATTTATCTGAATTTGAAAGCAATAACAATGACCCAACAATACCCTACCGACGACATTAAGATTAGAGAAGTCAAAGAGCTGCTGCCGCCGATTGCCCATTTATACGAGCTGCCGATTTCCGAGGAAGCGGCGGGGCTGGTACACCGCACGCGGCATGAAATCGCCGATTTGGTTCACGGCAAGGACAACCGCCTGCTGGTGATTATCGGTCCGTGTTCCATCCATGACCCCAAAGCCGCATTGGAATACGCCGAACGTTTGCTGGTGTTGCGCAAGAAATATGAAAAAGAATTGCTGATTGTGATGCGCGTGTATTTTGAAAAACCGCGTACAACGGTGGGTTGGAAAGGTCTGATTAACGACCCGCACTTGGACGGCACGTTCGACATCAACTACGGCCTGCGTCAGGCACGCAGCTTGCTGCTGACGCTGAACAATATGGGCATGCCCGCTTCGACGGAGTTCCTCGACATGATTACGCCGCAATATTACGCGGACTTGATTTCTTGGGGCGCGATTGGTGCGCGGACGACGGAGAGCCAAGTACACCGCGAACTCGCCAGCGGCCTGTCTTGTCCGGTCGGTTTCAAAAACGGTACGGACGGCAATTTGAAAATCGCCATCGACGCGATTGGCGCGGCAAGTCATCCGCATCACTTCCTGTCTGTAACCAAAGCGGGGCATTCCGCCATTGTGCATACCGGCGGCAATCCCGACTGCCACGTTATCCTGCGCGGCGGTAAAGAGCCGAATTACAGCACCGAACACGTCAAATCGGCGGCGGAGCAATTGATAAAAGCCGGCTTGTCGCCCAAGCTGATGGTCGATTGCAGCCACGCAAACAGCCGTAAAGATTACAGACGGCAGATGGAAGTTGCCCAAGACGTCGCCACGCAACTGGAAAACGGCGAAGACAATATTATGGGCGTGATGGTGGAAAGCCATTTGGTCGAAGGCAGACAGGACAAGCCCGAGGTTTACGGGCAAAGCATTACCGATGCCTGCATCGGCTGGGATACCACCGAAGAAATGCTCGCGCTTTTGGCTGCAGCAAACCGTAAACGGGTCGCGCCTTAAATCGGTTTGTGTGGCGAAAAAGAGGTCGTCTGAAAAGTCTGTGTGTGGGTAAAAACAGACAGTTTCAGACGACCTTTTATTTAATTTGTCTGATTTATCGGATTATGGTTTTTTCTAACTGTCCGCCTGTTAAGTTATCCTAGTTTAAAATGACTTTACTTATTGGAATAAATATTAATGACTTGGTGTGACATACTTTCGTCACTGAGTTAACCCACAACGGAGAACACACCATGAGCAAGTCTTTCTTGACTAAAACTTTGACCTTGATCGCCATTGCTACTTCTCTGAGTGCATGTGCGGGCATGACCCAAACACAACGCAATACTGCTACTGGCGCGGTATTGGGCGGTGTAGCGGGTAACTTGATCGGTGGCGATACCGGCTCTACTTTGGGCGGCGCTGCATTAGGCGGCGTCATCGGCAGCCAAGTCCACAGACATCGTTAATTTTTAAAACGATAAAAGCCGGTCGGGCCTTAAATGGGTTCGACCGGCTTTTTTTATTGGGCGTGATTGAATCAGAAAAATGTTTGCGCAAGGTTGGGGAGAGTTCAAAATTATGGATTGCTTTTCTGTGGGTTGGGCGAGTATGCCCGTTTGTTGTCAGGCTAACGCGTCGCCGCGCATTCGCCGTTTTCAAACACCAACACCTTCTCCGGCCAGCGCAATGCCGCCAGCCTGAACTGTTCGGGACGGTATTTTTGCGGGAATTTCCTTGCCCGCCAGCTTGCGCCAATCGAGAAATCGACGCAGAACACGTTGCGCCGCGCGCCGTGCCAGACATCCGGCTGTGGCGGCAGCAACAGCCGTTCGGCGGCAACGGTAGCGGGAGACGGCTGCCAACTGCGCCAATAATGGCCGATAACGACGGGCGTATCGTCGCGGTAGTCGTCCCACCACGCGCAACGGGTCGTACCGCGCCAGCGTCCGCCGGCGTAAAACGGCTTGTCCGCCAAACGCTCCACGCCGCTGGTGAGGGCGCGTATCGGATGCAGGCGGCTGCGTTCGAGTTCGTATCGCGCGGTAGCAGGCATGGGCGGCGGCGCATGGTCGGGATTTTCCGCCTGCGGGGCGTAATGCGCCTGTTCGTAGAGGTAGTCGGGATACCAAGAGGCCGTCTGAAGGCGGTGTTTCAACTCGGCATCGAAGCGGCGGTATTGTGCGGTCAGGCTTTCGCCCTTTGCTTCTTCGAGGCGTTCGATTTGCGGCGGCAGCCAGGCGGCGTGGACGATGCGCAGGTCTTCGCGCTCCAGCAGCAAGGGCTGTTCGGCCAGCCATGCGCGCAATTCGTTTTTTTCTTTCTCTTCCACGCAATGCCACGGCGCGTAATGGGCGTCTTTTTCGGCGCGGACATCGAAAAACCAGCCGGAGCCGTCTTTCGGGTCGTCGGCAAGGATGTTCAATTCGTGGTTGCCCAAAACCATCCACGCCCATCCGTGTTTGTAAGCCTGTTTGAACCACGCCAGCATCGCGGGGCTGTCGGGGCCGCGGTCGCACAAATCGCCGACGAACACCAGCCGCCGCTCGCGCGGATGGAAACCGTCGTCGCGGTAGCCGAGCCGGTGCAGCAGCGATTGAAAGGCGGCAAATTCGCCGTGAACGTCGCCGACGATGTCCAGCGGCGTGTCGGGCAGTGATTGGCGGTATTGATAGGACATGATGGTGGGAGGTCGTCTGAAAAGTGTTCCGATGGTGTTTTCAGACGGCTTCAGGCAGTTTCAAGAAGTTTTCGCGGTAGTAACGCATTTCCTCGATGCTTTCGAGAATATCGTCCAAAGCCTGATGCGAGCCGCGTTTCACCACGCCTTTGGCAACGGGCGGATTCCAACGTTTGGCGAGTTCTTTCAGGGTGGACACGTCCAGATTGCGGTAGTGGAAATACGCTTCGAGGCGCGGCATGTATTTGACCATGAAGCGGCGGTCTTGATGGATGGAATTGCCGCACATCGGCGTGGCTTTTTCGGGAATCCATTGCGCGATAAAGTCCAGCAGTTTTTGCTCCACTTCAGCTTCGGTCAGCCGCGATTCGCGCACGCGCTGCGTCAGCCCCGTGCGGCCGTGGGTGGCGGTATTCCATGCGTCCATGCCGTCGAGCAGTTCGTCGCTTTGGTGGACGACATAAACTTCGGACTGCGCCAAGACGTTCAAATCGGAGTCGGTGATAATCATGGCAACTTCAATAATGCGTTCGCGTTCGGGGTCAAGCCCGGTCATTTCCATATCGAGCCAGCAGAGGTTGCTTGCGTTTTGAGTCATTTCAGACGACCTTTCGTCGGTTTAAAAACAATGGGCGGTATTATAGTGGATTAACTTCAAATCAGGATAAGGCAAAGCGATCGCGTAAATAAAGGGTCGTCTAAAAACCAATGCGGCGGGTTTGCTCCAGCTTTTCAGACGACTATTCATCAGGGGAGGATTCGTGGGTAAAGCTCATGCTACGGGTTGTCGCGGTTGAGTTTAAACCGTTTCAAATAATATAAGGTCGTCTGAAACCCGTTTTCAGACGACCTCTTTGCCGTTTTATTTCACTGCCGATTCAAATCAGAACAAGCCGTGGATCACGCCGTCTGCGTCCACGTCGATTTTCTCGGCGGCGGGGACTTTGGGCAGGCCGGGCATTTTCATCATGTTGCCGCACAGGGCGACGATGAAGCCTGCGCCGGCGGAAACGGTGATGCCGCGCACGGTGATGCGGAAGCCTTCGGGGCAGCCCAAGAGTTTGGCGTTGTCGCTGAGGGAATATTGGGTTTTCGCCATGCAGACGGGCATTTTGTCCAAGTCCAGTTTTTCCAGCGAGGCGATTTCGGCGGCGGCTTCCGCGCTGAAATCGACGTCTTCCGCGCCGTACACTTTTTGGGCGATGGCGCGGATTTTGTCTTTGATGCTCAACTCGACATCGTAGGCGAAGCTGAAGTTATTGGGTTGGTTGTCGATGGCGTTGACGACTTTGCGCGCCAAATCCGCGCCGCCCGCGCCGCCTTTGCCCCACACTTCGGTCAGGGAAACTTCGACGCCGTGTTCGGCGCAGGCTTTTTCAATCATTGCCAACTCGGCATCGGAGTCGGACACGAAGCGGTTGATGGCGACGACGACGGGCAGGCCGAATACGTTTTTCAGGTTGGAAATGTGTTTCAGCAGGTTGGGCAAACCTTTTGCCAGGGCTTCGAGATTTTCTTCGCCGAGGTTGGCACGTTCTACGCCGCCGTTGTATTTCAAGGCGCGGACGGTGGCGACGACGACGGCTGCGTCGGGTTTCAAACCGGCCAGACGGCATTTGATGTCGCAGAATTTTTCCGCGCCCAAATCCGCGCCGAAGCCTGCTTCGGTAACGGCATAGTCGGCAAGGTGTTTCGCCAGTCGGGTGGCGGTAACGGAATTGCAGCCGTGGGCGATGTTGGCGAACGGGCCGCCGTGTACGAAAGCGGGCGTGCCTTCGATGGTTTGTACCAAATTGGGCTTGATGGCGTCTTTGAGCAATGCCGCCATCGCGCCGTGGGCTTTCAAATCTTTGGCGTAAACGGGGCTGCCGTCTTTGGCGTAGGCGACGAGGATGTTGCCCAAACGCTCTTTCAAATCGCTGATGTCTTTGGCAAGGCAGAATACCGCCATGACTTCGGAGGCGACGGTGATGTCGAAGCCGTCGGGACGAATCACGCCGTCAACGGGTTTGCCCATGCCGTCGATGATGTTGCGCAACTGGCGGTCGTTCATATCGACCACGCGCCGCCACAGCACGCGTTTGGGGTCGATGTTCAACTCGTTGCCTTGGTAGATGTGGTTGTCGAGCATGGCGGCCAAGAGGTTATTCGCCGCGCCGATGGCGTGGAAGTCGCCGGTGAAGTGCAGGTTGATGTCTTCCATCGGCAAAACTTGGGCATAGCCGCCGCCCGCCGCGCCGCCTTTGACGCCGAACACAGGCCCCAAAGAAGGTTCGCGCAGGGCGATAACAGAATCTTTGCCGATGTGGCGCAACGCGTCCGCCAAACCGATGGTCACGGTGGTTTTGCCTTCGCCCGCCGGAGTCGGGTTAATGGCGGTAACCAAAATCAGACGGCCTTGTTTTTGCGGCAGTTTGAACGCTTCGGCAGGGTTGATCTTGGCTTTGTAATGGCCGTAGGGTTCGATATTGTCCACGTTCAAACCCAGCTTGGCGGCAATTTCGCCAATCGGACGCATGGTGGAAGATTGGGCGATTTCGGCATCGGTTTTGAAGCTCATGATTTTCCTTTACTGAATGGAGAAAAAGAGAGGAGGGTCGTCTGAAAGCCCATCGGAAAGACAAACGCTGATGGATTCAAAAGAATATTAGGCATATTATAGCGTTATCTGAGAATGAATCGCAGTGAAAAATTCGATAATTCAATAAGAATGCGGTTCATATTGTTGACAATCCACAAGAGAAACGGACAAACATGGGCAGCAACGCATGGCTTTTCTGGGCATTGGCATCCGCAGGCTTCGCCTCGCTGACGGCGATTTTCGCCAAAATGGGTTTGCAGGGCATCGATTCGGATTTCGCCACCTTCATCCGTACGCTGGTCATCCTCGCCGCGCTGGTCTTGTTCCTGACCTATACCGGCAAATGGCAGGGCGTGAACGGGTTCACCGGAAGAAACTGGACATTCCTGATTCTCTCCGGACTCGCCACCGGCGCATCCTGGCTCGCCTACTTCAAAGCCCTGCAACTGGGCAACGCCTCGCAAGTCGCCCCCGTCGATAAATTCAGCCTGGTTTTGGTCGCGCTGATGGCGGTGGTCTTCTTGGACGAACGCCCCAGCACGCAGGAATGGGTAGGCTTGGGACTGGTTACGGCGGGGGTGTTGACGCTGGCTTTGAAACGGTAGGGCTGAATGATTTTTCAGACGACCTTCTACGCCAAGAGGTCGTCTGAAAATATTGTGCTGCAAATAGGGCTGAAGGCTTGCCGTCATTTGCAGCGATGGTTTTGTGTATAGTGGATTAAATTTAAACCAGTACGGCGT
>NZ_KV838121.1:52375-61945 GCF_001838645.1 Neisseria sp. HMSC70E02
GCCTTGTCCTGATTTTTGTTAATCCACTATAAAATGAATCGAGTCAAACAAAAGGTCGTCTGAAAAACAAAATGTTCAGACGACCTTTTTGTCGCTCCGTTTTCAACATTCCACAACGCGGACGGATACGGGGACGGCTTTTTTCTGTAGGGTAATGGCGAGTCCGGCAAGCGAGGTTTCTTTGTAGGTGGACTTCATGTCGCGCCCTGTTTGCAGCATGGTTTGGATGACTTCGTCGAGCGAGACTTTTTTGTCCGTGCCGTCTTCCAGCAGGGCGAGGGTGCCGAGTTTGAGGGCTTTTTCGGCGGCGATACCGTTGCGTTCGATGCAGGGGATTTGCACCAGTCCGCCGACGGGGTCGCAGGTCAGACCCAAATGGTGTTCCATCGCCATTTCGGCGGCGTTTTCCACTTGTTTGGGCGTGCCGCCGATGACTTCGGCGTATGCGCCCGCCGCCATCGAGCAGGCGACACCGACTTCGCCTTGGCAGCCGACGTCCGCGCCGGAGATGGAGGCGTTGGTTTTGTAGAGGATGCCGATGGCGCCTGCGGTGAGCAGGAAGTTTTCGACGCGCTCTTGCGTGGCATGCGGGTTGAACTTGCGGAAGTAGTGCAGGACGGCGGGGATGATGCCGGCGGCACCGTTGGTCGGGGCGGTAACGACGCGTCCGCCGGCGGCGTTTTCTTCATTGACCGCCATGGCGTAAACCATGGGCCAGAGTTGGGTGTTGACGATTTCGGTTTCGCGCAGGGCTTTGAGTTTGGCGGCAAGCTGCGGGGCGCGGCGGCGGACGTTCAAGCCGCCGGGCAGTTCGCCGTCTGCCGCCAGCCCGCGTTTGATGCAGCCTTCCATAACGTCGGCAACGCCTGCAACGCGGCGGCGGATTTCGGCTTCGCTGCAACCGGCAAGCGCGGCTTCGTTTGCCAATACGGCTTCGGAGATGTCGAGCTGGTTCATGCGGCATTGGGCGAGCAGTTCGGCGCAGCTGGTGTAAGGGTAGGGGACTGGGCGCGTTTGTTCGGCTTGTTTGTCAAACTCTTGATCGGTAACGATAAAGCCGCCGCCGACGGAGTAGTAAATTTGTTCTTTGAGTTTGCCGCCGTCTTTGCCGTAGGCGGTGAAATTCAGTCCGTTCGGGTGTTTGGGCAGCACTTGGTCGCCGCGTATGTTCAGGTCGCGGTCGGGAATGAAGTTGATTTCGCGTCCGTTGAGGCGGAGGATGTGTTGCGTGCGGATGCGTTCGAGACGGTCGGGGATGTCGGCAAGGGGGATGTCGTGCGGCAGGCTGCCTTCCAAGCCGAGCAGGAGGGCGTCGAATGTGCCGTGTCCGCGTCCTGTCAGCGCCAGCGAGCCGTAAATGTCGATGACGATGCGTTCGGTTTGCGCGTCCAGCCCTGATTGTTTGAGGTCGTCTGAAAAGGCGGCGGCGGCTTTCATAGGGCCGACAGTGTGGGAGCTGGAAGGGCCGATGCCGATTTTGAAAATGTCGAAAATGCTGATCATGATGTGTTTTCCCTCAATGTTGTCTGTTTGTGTGGCGGGATGCGGATGTTGTCTGTTTGTCGGGCGGTTTGATGTGTCGCGTGGGTTAAGGCTTGTTTTCACGCGTCTGAAAGTCTGCGTATTTTAGCCTTTTTTGTCGGACGGATGATGCGCGGGCTGTCGTCGCAAAAGTATACGGCATTATAGTGGATTAAATTTAAATCAGGACAAGGCGCCGAAGCCGCAGACAGATACAGATAGTACGGCACCGATTCACTTGGTGCTTCAGCACCTTAGAGAATCGTTTTCTTTGAGCTAAGGCGAGGTAACGCCGTCCTGGTTTAAAGTTAATCCACTATATCCTGTTTTGCAGGGCGGGCGGATAGTGGGGCGGATGGTTTGTGACGGATTGGCATGATTTGTTGCGCGTAGCCATCATGGATTGGGTCGTCTGAAATCTTGTTTGGGCTTGAAATGGGCGAAACGGGGTTTCAGACGACCTTGATGTATCGGCGTATCGCACGCTTTAGCCTAATGCAAACAATTCGCGGCCGTGGGCTTTCAGCCATGTTTCGGCGGCTTGGGTGTGCGGGGTGAGGCGGTTGACGGTTGCCCAAAACTGCGGGCTGTGGTCAGGGTGGGGCAGGTGGCAGAGTTCGTGGATGCAGATGTAGTCTGCGACGTAATCGGGTGCGCCGATGAGCCGCCAGTTGAGGCGGATGCCGGTGGTGTGGCGGCAGACGCCCCAGAAGGTTTTGGCGTTGGAGAGGGCGGTTGCGGCGGGAATGAGGGCGGTGGCGCGGGCGTGGTGTTCGAGGCGCGGCAGCAGGTATTCGTGGGCGCGTTCGTGCAGGAAGCGGCGCAGGTGGGTCAGTTGGGCGGCGGGTTCTTTGTCGGGCAGCAGGATTTCAGACGACCTGATTTGGATGTGGCTGCCGCTGTGGACGGACAGGGTCGTCTGATCGCCTTGATACCAAATCCATTCGGGGAGGGTGTCGGCGGATGCGGCGGCGGTTGGGGCTTGGGCGAGAGTGCGGCGCAAGAGCGGTTCGTTGTCGGTCAGCCATTGGGCGAGGGTGCGATGGCTGACGAACGGGGGAACGTTGATGCTGACGGTGTCGCGGGATACGGGGCGCAGGATGAGGTTTTTCTTGGCGCTGCGTTTGAGCTGGATTCGGATGGACTGGCCGTCTGAAAGGGTGTGGGCGTAGTGGCGGGACATGGATTGGGTTGGTGTTGGGGCGAATCTGCGTTTTCAGACGACCTTTGTAACGGCGAACGGTCCTTTCCCTTCAATCAGGGGTTGTTGCGCTTCAATCCGTTTTTCGCATTCCGCCATCAATTCGGCTTCCGTACCGTTGCTGTGGAGGATGACGGGGTTGATGACGACGGTGATGGTGCCAGGGTGTTTGAGGAAGGCGTTTTTCGGCCAAAATTCGCCGCTGTTAAGGGAGACGGGGACGATGTCCATTTCAAACATTTTCGCCATGCGCGCGCCGCCGAGTTTGTAGCGGCCTTTTTCGCCGGGCGGCAGGCGTGTGCCTTCGGGGAAGATGGTGATCCAGTAGCCTTCGTTTTTGCGCGCCATGCCTTGTTCCATCAGCTGTTTGTTGGCTTCGCGGCTGTTGCTGCGGTCTATGCCTATGGTTTTGACGAGTTTCAGACCCCAGCCGAAAAAGGGGATTTTGAACAGCTCGCGTTTGGCGACGTAAACCTGCGGCGGGAAGATTTCTTGCAGGGCGAGGGTTTCCCAGCCGCTTTGGTGTTTGGCGCAGATGATGGAGGGGCGGTCGGGGATGTTTTCGGCACCGATGAGGCGGTATTTGAGTCCGATGATGTGTTTGAGCGACCAGTTGAGGATGCGTACCCAAATTTGCGCCATTTTGTGCGCGCCGCCTTGGACGGGCAGGGCGAGGAGCATGAAGGGGAAAAGTAAAATCAGGCTGGTGCTGAGGATGAACCAGTAGGTCAGGTTGCGGATGAGGAGCATGTTTCTACCTGTCGGATGGGTCGTCTGAAATCTTGTTTGGGCTTGAAATGGGGCGAAACAGGGTTTCAGACGACCTCGTGTATTTACGGGTTTGCCTGTCCGTCTGCACGGTCTTGTGCGGCTTCGTGCATGATGTATTGGGAGAAGGCGAGCAGGCTGTCGAAGATTTGGGTGTTTTCGGGTAATTCTTTTTCCTGTTGCGACAGGGTTTTCTTGCCTTTGCCGGTCATGACGAGCGCGGTTTTGCCGCCGGCTTCGTGCATGGCTTGCAGGTCGCGCAGGCTGTCACCGACCAGCCAGGTTTCGGCAGGGTCGGCTTTGAAGCGTTCGAGGATGTCGCAAATCATGCCGGGCTTGGGTTTGCGGCAGTCGCAGTTGTCGGCGGCGGTGTGCGGGCAAAACCAGATGCCGTCGATTTCGCCGCCCGCCTGACGGACGAGGCGGTGCATTTTGGCGTGCATTTCGGTCAGGTCTTGTACGGTAAAGTATTTGCGGCCGATGCCGGATTGGTTGGTGGCGACGGCGATGTTGTAGCCTGCCTGCGTCAGGAAGGCGATGGCGTCCATGCTGCCTTCGATGGGTATCCATTCGTCTATGGATTTGACAAAGTCGTCACGGTCTTGGTTGATGACGCCGTCGCGGTCGAGGATGATGAGTTTCACGGTTGCTCTCCGACTGTGGATGCCAAATGGTTTTTCCATTGCTCAAACGCTGCCTGAAAGACGGGTTTGAGGCGTTTGTAGATTTCGGGGGTGTTGGGGACGTGGTAGAAGCCGCCGAGCGACGGGGTGTCGAGGGTGCGGACGTAGTCTTCTAAAAATGCGCCGTAGCCGTCTTCTTCATTGTCGTAGTAATAGGAGGTGAATTTCTGCCCTTGTTCGGTGAAGTCGTCGGGCGTGAGCGCGCCGTCCATGTGTTTGAGCAGGAAGCGGCGGCCGCTGGTTCTGCCTTTGAGCATATTGGCGAAATCTTCCGCGCTTTCGGGGGCGGTTTGCCAAACAGGATTCGCCAGCCCTGTCTGCGCCGCCCATATCCAGTACATGCCGATATGCGTGGCGGCGTTTTCGGACGGCAGTCCTTCGGGATATTCTTCGTCTAGGTGGAAGCGGATGTTGTCGTACATGGACGGTCGTGTGCTGTGATTCGGAGGGTGTTTATTGTAACGGAAAACGGGAGAGGTCGTCTGAAATCTGTTTTCAGACGACCTCTTGGGGTGTCGATTTGCTTGTCAGCCTTTGAACACGGGGACGAGTTCGAGCTGGCTCAATACCTGCGCGGCGATGTTGATGACGCCGAAGAGGAAAACCCAAACCATCAGTCCGAATCCGCCGTAAATCTTGTAGTTTTTACCTGCGCCGAATTTTTGGCGCGAACGGTAGAGCAGCATGGCGGGGATAATGCCGGTCCAAATGGTTGCCGCCAGACCGACGTAGCCGATGGCGGTAACGAAGCCTGTTGGATACAACAGACAGAAAATCAGGGGCGGCAGGAAGGTGAGGGCGGCGGTTTTAGTGCGGCCGGACACGCTGTCGTTCCATTTGAAGATGTCGGCGATGTAGTCAAACAGGCCGAGCGTTACGCCGAGGAAGGAAGTGGCAATCGCCATGTAGGAGAAGAGGGTCAACACTTTGTCCATGCTGCCGGTTTGGGTGAACTTGGACAGGGCTTCGATGAGGACGGAGACTTTCCCTTCGGCGGCAATCACGGGGGTGAACTCGCTGCGCGGCAAGTTGCCTTGGATGGCGATTTGCCACAGGACGTAAATCACCAGCGCGACCAACGTGCCTGCCCAAATGGATTTGGCGACTTTGCGCGCATCGCCTTTAAAGTATTTGAGCAGGCTGGAGACGTTGCCGTGGAAGCCGAAGGACGTGAGGCAGACGGGCAGGGCGGTCGCAGCGTAAATCCAGTAGCTCGTACCTGCGGGGGCTTGGGTGTCGAAGAGGACGGGCAGTTTGACATCGGCAATCAGCCCGCCGGTCGCCCAGATGAAAGTCAGCACCATGCCGCCGATGAGGATGGAGGTGAAACGGTCCACCAGGCGGGCGGATGCCCACACGCAGGTGGCGAAAATCAGGAAGAAGGCGAGTTGTCCGACGGTCAGAGGGATGTTTACACCGAACGCGCTGCCCAGCCCTTTGGCGGTCAAGTCGCCGCCGACGAAGATGTAGGCGTAGGTAAGTAAATATAAAACGAAGGCGACGGCAATGCCGTTGATGGCGTTCCAAGTCGGGCCGAGCAGGTCTTTGACCATGGTGTCGAAGCTGGCGCCGTGCGGATAGTGGGTGTTGACTTCAAGGATCATCAGACCGCTGGAAAGCATGGAAAACCAAGTGTAGAGCAACACAATCAGCGAGCCTGTAAACCAGACGCCGGAGGTGGCGGTCGGGTTGGCAAGCATGCCTGCGCCGATGACTGTACCGGCGATAATCATGGCGCCGCCGAATAGCGACGGGGTTTTGACGGACATGGAATTCTCCTCGGAAAAACAGTCCGCCATTATGCCGTAAAGTGTAAGGATTGGTAAGGAGGTCGTCTGAAAATTGCGGGGAAGTGGCAGACAGCAGGGGCGTTTCGGACGGGGTGGCGGCGTGTGGACGAGGACGGTTTAATTTTTTGAAAGATAGGGAGAAACGGCGGTTTCTACTTTTTTATTTGGTTGGGTTGAAAAAGGGTTTTCAGACGACCCTTTGCTTGAAAATGCCGAATTTACATATTTATACGGCATTTTATGGCTAATTTTTCTCTAATTTTGCCTTCCTAGAATGCGCAACCCTTACAGAGGCCGCATCCGCAACAGGGTGCGGTAACAAAAAAAACAAACGACACATCAAGCAGAAAGGAAGCCGCATGAGCCAATCATATGAAGTCATTTTTGAAAATAACCGCAAATGGCAGGAAACGAAGAGGCAGCAATGCCCCGATTACTTCAAAGACCTCGCCGACGGACAAAATCCCGAATACCTCTACATCGGCTGCTCCGACAGCCGCGTCGCGGCGGAAGAACTGATGGGGTTTGAACCGGGCGACGTGTTTGTACACCGCAACGTCGCCAACCTTGTGCACGGTTTGGACATGAATGCCGCCTCCGCCATCGAATACGCCGTCTCGCATCTGAAAGTCAAACACATTATCATCTGCGGCCACTACAACTGCGGCGGCATCAAAGCGGCGATGCTGCCCGAAGATTTTGGCACGATGAATCCGTGGTTGAGCAACATCCGCGATGTGTACCGCCTGCATCAGGAAGAACTGGACGCAATCGAAGACGAACACCTGCGCTACGACCGCCTGGTCGAATTGAACGTGCAGGAGCAGTGCCTCAACGTCATCAAAATGGCGTGCGTGCAGGAACGCTACCTGCTCGACGGCTACCCGATCGTGCACGGCTGGGTCTTCGACCTGCGTACCGGCCGCCTCATCGATTTGAACATCGACTTCAAAAACATCCTCGCCGACATTCAAAAAATCTACGACCTTACCGATTCCGAATGGGTGGTCAACGCGCGCAAGAAAGCGGGTTGATGGCTCGGAGGTCGTCTGAAAATATCGCTTGGAAAATTGTCTCCCTTCCCGCGCAGGCGGAAATCCGTTCGGACGATAAACAATATTTGTGAAACTCGATAAACCGTCTCCCAAAGGTGGATTCCCGCCTGCGCGGGAAGGACGGCGGGTGCATTTGTCTGGCGGTTGAAAAATAAGTTTATCCGCTATGTCCGATTTTTTCAGACGGCCTTTCCCTCCCGAAACCCTGCTTCATCCATACAAAAAACATACACACAAACATTACACACAAACATACACACAAACATACACACATCAGGAGTACCCCCTCACCATGAAACCCCATCAGAAAAAACAGCCTTTGGGCAGCCTGTTCAAGTCCAATTTCGCTTCCGGACTGGTCGTCTTCCTCGTCGCCCTGCCGTTGTGCCTCGGCATCGCGCTCGCTTCCGGCGCGCCGCCTTTGTCCGGCGTGTTGGCGGGCATCGTCGGCGGTATCGTCATCGGTTCACTCAGTACCTCGCACATCAGCGTTTCCGGCCCTGCCGCGGGCTTGGCGGCGATTATCCTTGCTGCGATTACCGAACTCGGTTCGTTCGAGCTGTTCCTGTGCGCAGGCTTAATTGCCGGTGCCATCCAGCTTTTGCTCGGCTTTATCCGTGCCGGCAGCCTTGCCGAATATATCCCCGTGTCTGTTATCGAAGGCATGTTGGCGGGCATCGGCGTGATTATCATCATGAAACAGATTCCGTTTGCCTTGGGCAGCAGCGGCAGCCTCGCCGATCCTGCCGCACTGTTCGCCGACATCCACACAGGCTCTCTTTTGGTAGCGGGCGTGTCGATGGCGATCCTAATCGTATGGGACAAAATCCCCGCGCTGAAAAACATCAAAGCCCTGCCCGCCGCGCTGGTTGCCGTGGGCGCGGGGATACTGATGAACCAATGGTTCGTCGCCAGCGGCAGCAGCCTTGCCATTTCCGCCGGACAACTCGTCCAACTGCCCGTTCCCGACACATGGCGCGAAGCCGCAGCTATGCTCACGCTGCCCAACTTTTCAGGTTTCGGCAACAGCTACGTCTGGATGACCGGCATCACCATCGCCATCGTCGCCTCGATTGAAACCCTGCTCTGCATCGAAGCCGCCGACCGCCTCGACACCCACCGCCGCATCACCGACACCAACCGCGAATTGCGCGCGCAGGGCGCAGGCAACATCGTCAGCTCGCTTATCGGCGGCCTGCCCATCACCTCCGTCGTCGTGCGCTCATCCGCCAACGCCAATGCAGGCGCGACGCACAAACTGTCTGCCGTTATCCACGGCGTCTTGTTGTTGGTGTGCGTTTTGGCGATTCCCTTTATCCTCAACATGATCCCCCTGTCCACCCTCGCCGCCGTTTTGCTGCTGGTGGGCTACAAACTGGCGAAACCCGCCACTCTCCTGCATTTCTGGCATAAAGGGCTGTACCAGTTCATCCCCTTTGCCGCCACCCTCGTCGCCGTCGTCGCGCTCGACCTGCTCAAAGGCGTCGGCATCGGGCTCGCCATCAGCATTATCTTCATCCTTCAGGGCAACATGAAACGCGCCTACTACCTCAGCCGCGAAGAACTCGCCGAAGCCGACGAAATCAGCTTGGAACTGGCGGAAGAAGTCTCGTTCCTGAACAAAGCCGCCATCAAGAAAACCCTGAAAAACATCCGTCCGGGTTCGAAAGTAACCATCAACGCCGAACGCTCGTCCTACATCGCCGGCGACGTATTGGAACTGATTGAAGACTTCGCCAATGTCTTCTCCAAAGAAAACGACATAGACGTCGTGCTCAAAGGCTTTAAATCCGACTACGACCATGAAGGCCGCGACCACCACAGCCATGTGCGGGTAGGGCATAGCGCGAGTATTTAGAAGTTGGGTTGGAATGAGTAGGAGAAGAAAAGGTCGTCTGAAAACCTGTTTTGGAGGATTTTCAGATGACCTCTTTGCATTCTGATACTTTAAATCCATTATCGCCTCAATACGATAGGATTCACGGGCAAAGCCCACGCTACGCTGTTGGGCAACGCTCAAAGTTGGTGAAAAGCCCATAGCGGGAATTGTTGTGTTGGTTTATGGGATAAACGTAGCGTGGGCTTTGCCCACGAGAATCCGCCCCCTCTCATGTTTGGTGAAAGGGGAGTCGGAAGAGGGGGACTTTGATCCTTATGCCGTATATCTGCAAGCCACCCCCATCCTAACCTTCCCCCGCCGGACGGGAAGGGATCAGGTTGCTGTAACTGAAAGAGGTCGTCTGAAAAACCTATCTCAATCTTTTCAGATGACCTCTTTGTATTCTGATACTTTAAATCCATTATCGCTTCAATACGATAGGATTCGCGGGCAAAGCCCACGCTACGCCGTCGGGCAACGCCTAAAGTTGGAGAAAACCCATAGCGGAATTTTTTGCGTTGGTTTGTGGGATAACCGTAGCGTGGGCTTTGCCCACGATAATCTGCCCCCTCTCCCGTCTAGCGGGAGAGGGTTGGCGAGAGGGTGGCTCTTGCCATTTATACCGTATATCCGCAAGCTACCCCCATCCTAACCTTCCCCCGCTAGACGGGGG
>NZ_KV838121.1:62045-85129 GCF_001838645.1 Neisseria sp. HMSC70E02
CCATCCTAACCTTCCCCCGCTAGACGGGGGAAGGAATAAGGTTGCTGTAACTGAAAAAAGGCCGTCTGAAAAACCTATTTCGAGCTTTTCAGACGACCTTTCATCTATATTTCAAACACTATCTAAATCAGCTTCTGCTGCTTCAACTCATTCTTCAGATACGCATAATAAACCGGCGCGACGATGATGCCGCCGACGCCGAAAATCCGTTCAAACACGACCATCGCCACCAGCAGTTCCCATGCGCTCGATTCAATTTCCGAACCGATGATTTTCGCGTTCAGGAAGTATTCGAGCTTGTGGATGACGACCAGAAACACCAGCGAAGCGACCGCTACATATAAAGACGCGCCGAGGCTCAAGATGATAATGATGGTGTTGGAAATCAGGTTGCCCGCGACGGGAATCAGCCCGACGATGAAGGCGATCACCAACACGGTTAGTTTAAACGGCAACTCCACGCCGAAAAGCGGCAGGATCAGATAAAGGTACACGCCCGTCAGCGCGGTATCGATCAGTGAGATTTTGACCTGCGCCAGAAACACGCGCTCGAAGCTGGTTTCGAAGTTCACAATCCGCCGCACCAGTTCTGCCTTGAAGGGCGGCATTTTGCGGCGGTTTTTGCGCATGTTGAGGCGGTGGAAACTGAGCATCGCGCCGATGATGATGCCGATAAGGATGTACACGAACGAGGTGAAGCTGTTTTTGCTGATGCGCGTCAGCGCGGCGCTGTATTCTTCAATCAATTTAACCGCATAGGCTTTGATTTCGGCGGTATTGTTGGGCAGCATGTTCAAAACCGATTGCGGCAGGCTGCTGCTGTTTTTCGTGTCTTCCAAAATCGCCGCCAGCTTGGTCAGCATCACGGTGATGTGCCCGCCGTGAATCAGGTGGTAAATCCCCAGCGACATCAAGAGAATAACCGTCAATACGATGCCTATGGTCAGCGTGGTCGAAATCAGGTTGATATTGTGCGCGTTGAGCGATTTGTGCAGAAACGTATTGCGCGTGAGCGTACGGCGGCGCAGCCAGAGAATCAGGCCGTTGGTCTTGGTGATGAAGACGTAGGTCAGTATCACGGCGAGCAAAAGGGGCAAAAAGTGGAAATACAGCACCGCAAGCAGGGCAAGCCCCATCAGGATGTAGGATGCATTGCGGAATCGGGGGTGTTCGAAAATCATCGGATGTAATGCCATGAAATATATAAATTTAAACAATCAAGCTATGAGGTGCGATTAATAAAACAGGACAAGGGGGTTAACCCTCCTTTTGAAACTTTATTTCAATTTCGCTCGAGCTGACTTCGGTTTACAAACAAACCGTTACAATAAAAACTCAATCGCACCAAGTGGTTATGCGGTTGTCTTTACGCAAATTGCCATTTGGCATTTGACGGAATGATTTTATCAGACAAATTTCCCGAAAGGATATTACACATGAAAACATTGTCTAAATTGACCTCTCTCGTTCTTGTTTCTGCCGGCCTGATCGCTGCTCCTGTGGCTATGGCCCAACCTGCTTCCGGCAAAGCCGCTAAAGCAGAACACGTTCACAAAAAAGCCAATAAAGCTAAAAAACAAGCCAACGACCTGAAAACCGACAAAGCTGCTGAAACTGCTGCACCGGAAGCTGAAGCTGCCAGCCCGCTGACCGGTCAAGGTAAAACTACTACCGAAACTGCACCTTCTGCTGCCCAAGAACAGGCTCCTGCTGCTAAATAAGTAGGATATAGTGGACTGAATTAAAAGAGGGATTTTGTTCCCCGCGCACCGTTTTGACGGTTGTCGTCCTTTTTGAATTTAGGCCATTAGAAATCTCGCAGGCAGATGTCTGCATATTGTGAAAAAGGTCGTCTGAAAAGATTTCAGACGACCTTTTTCATTTTTATCCGACAATGGCCGCAGATGCTTTTATAGTGGATTAAAATAAAAATGAGACAAGGCGGCAACGCCCGCCGTGTACGGGGAGTACATAAGGGCGTTGGCAACGCCGTATCATTGCAATTTTAATCCACTATAATCCGTTTCCTGCCATTGTTTCGCCTCTTCTATATCTTGTTCGATTTGCTGTTTCAATGCTTCGATATCGCTGAATTTTTGTTCGTCACGCAGTTTGTGCAGGAAACGTACTTTCAAACGTTGTCCATAAAGATTGCCTTCAAAATCAAACAAATGGACTTCGAGTTTTTGCGAATTGTTGCTGCTGACGGTCGGGTTGAGTCCGAAGCTGGCAACGCCGCGCCGTGTGCCGAATGTGCCGTCCGCTTCGACGACGAATACGCCGCGCAGGGGATAGCGGTGGGGCGGAAGTTGGATGTTGGCGGTAGGGGCGTTGATGGTTCTGCCGAGTTTTTTGCCGTGCTTGACTTTGCCGCTCAAAACGTAATCGTGGCCCAAAAGCTTTTTGGCGTACGCCAAGTTGCCGTCTGTCAAGGCTTCGCGCACGGCTGTGCTGCTGGTGCGGATGTCTTCGACGATGACGGAAGGCGTGCGTTCGGTTTGTATATCGCTTTGCTGCTTCAATAAGTCGAAACAGCCTTCGCGTCCGGCGCCGAAGCGGAAATCGTCGCCGATAAGCAGGTAGCGTGTGTGGAGTGTTTGGCGCAACAGTTTGTCGATGAAATCCTGTGCGCTCATATCGGCAAATTCTTGGTTGAAACGCAACACCCATACGGCGTCGATACAGCCGGTATCGCTCAACAAATCCAGCTTGGTACGCAAAGGGGCGATGCGGCATGGGGGCGTAAAGCCTGCTTTTAGGGAGAAGAATTCTTTGGGTTGCGGCTCGAAAATGACGACGATAACGGGAAGGTTGCGCGAATCGGCTTCGTTTTTGAGTTTTTGCAGGATGTGTTTGTGACCGAGGTGTACGCCGTCGAAATTACCGATCGTGACGGCCGCTCCTTGCGGAAAATCAGGTGCATTGTGCTGACCGAGTCGGATTTTCATGGGCGGTGTGTGCAAATAGTGGAATGGTCGCGTATTGTAAACGTTATTGGTGTTTCTATAAACAGGGCGGCGAGGCGGGGAGGGCGCATTACCATCTGCCGGTAAATGTTTTTTTCGGGTGCCAGAATTTCCATTTTGAAAACGGCGTGATGTGTAAAGTGCCGCCGTTTTCACCGTCGGTACTGATAGTCAGATTTTTCAGACGACCTTGCGAGACTGCCTGCCAAAGCGGGGCAAACCAGCGGGTTTCCCAGCTTTCTAAAATTTCTTGGTATGTCTGAATATCGCCTGTTTGTTCCGTAACAGCCAAGTCGTCCAGAAAAATGACGGGGTTGGCGGGATGAATACCCGATTCAGCAACCGCATCCAGCCAAGCCTGAAAATCATAAGGCGCATCCAAGCAGGGGTCGTCTGAAAATTGCGCCCAAATGCTGTCGGAAGCGACGAAGTCCGCAGATCGCAGCCCCGTTAAATCCTGCCACAGCCAAAGACCGTTGATTGTAGGGGTGTCGTTTTGAGTGCGGACGGCGTTGAGCGGGTGTTGGTGCAGCCACATTTGAATTTCAGTCTGCATTCCCAACCATTGTAAGGCGTCTTTTCCATCAGCTTGGTCCGCCGAACCGATTTGTCCGTAGATATCCAATACCGGCGCAATCCCCCAATCGCTTTCCGATGGCAAAGTGATCAGCCACAAATCGGGACGGACAGGCAGAAAATGCCAACCCTCTTTGCTGTAAAACTCAGACAGTTCCAAACATAATCGAGCGGCTTCTTCTTTCGTGATTTGCAGATGTTCGCCGCTGACTACGCTGACTTGGTGCAATCCCATTTGCTGCCATATCGGGCTGGCAAACGCTGCCGCCTGATGCGGTGGAATCCCCGTCATCTCTTTGATTTGGGTCAACAAACTTCCCTTCCATAAATGCCGGCGATAAAAATCAGACGGCTTCATTTCTTGTTTATGTAATAACCCATATCGCAAGATTTGGTTAAAAGCAGGAAGCTGGAGAGGAGGGAGTATCTCATCTTTTTGACGGTTGAGAGAGGGGAGGGCAAGCGTCAGATTCATGGCGGTGGTCAGAACGGAAAAAGCTTATTTTACGCGAGAAAATACAACATACTCAAAATAACCAATGTCATTATCAGGTCGGATGATGGATGGCGTTTTTGAGTTGGAAGTGTGCATATGTTATAATCAAGTTCTCGTAAATTTCAGAAAAAAGGGGTGTAAATCAAAAGAATAGCCCCGATAATCATGCTCGGTTCTGAGTAAATTTGATTGTTTATTTTATTCACTTGGTATATATATTGTCTGGGAGAGACCGTAAACACGGTTGATAAGATAAACAATTAAACTCAATAATTTCAAATGACATAAGAAATGCGGTAGTAGAGTGATTATTACCGCATTGAAGGATAATGCGTGACTAAAACAACTCGATTTTCATTCATGCGCCGTTTCTGGCACAACAAACCCGTTCGTTGGTCGTTGTTGGGCATCCTGTTGCCTGTGTCAGGAGTAATGACTGCCTATGCGGTCACTGAGCCGGTTTCCAATCCTCAAGGCATTGCGTTGGAGCGGATTTCAGAGGAATTGCCCGCCGTTTATGTTGAAACCAACAATTTCCAGTCTAGCTATTGGGCGCAGGAAGTTGTCCAACAGGGCGATTCCCTTGCCGACGTTTTGGCGCGTATGGGTGTGGCGCAGACCGACATCAAACAAATCATGGCGAAAAACAGCGCAGATCAAAATATGCAGCATTTGCGCGCCAACCAATCCGTCAACATCCGTGTCGATTCATCAGGTCAGGTAACGGACGTACAATTCTTTACCGATGAAGAATTGGAACGAAACCTTGTTGCGTTGGAAAAAGTCAAAGGCAAATGGCAGCTGTCTACTTCTGAAGTAGATATGAAAGTCATGCCGACTTTGCGCTCTATCGTTGTACGGACTTCCGCACGCGGTGCGATGGCGCAGGCCGAAATACCTGTCGAAATCCGCGAATCACTCAGCGAAATTTTCTCTGACGTACTGAGCTTGGAGGATTTGCAGGAAGGCGATGTCGTGCGTCTTCTGTACAACAATATGTATTTCCGCGGCCAACAAATGGGTACCGGCGATATTCTGGCGGCTGAAATCGTCAAAGGCGGAAAAACTTATCAGGCTTATTATTACAGCCAAGGCAAAGGCGACGAAGAGAGCGGCAGCTATTATGACCAAAACGGTAAATCGCTCCAGCAAAAAGAGGGATTCAATATCGAGCCGGTTGTCTATACCCGTATTTCCTCACCCTTTGGCTACCGGGTCCACCCCGTCTTGCATACCGTCCGTATGCATACAGGTATCGACTATGCCGCACCAACAGGCACACCGATTAAAGCGTCTGCCGACGGTGTGATTACCTTCAAAGGCTGGAAAGGCGGTTATGGCAATACCGTCATGATTAGGCACTCTAATGGCGTTGAGACGCTTTATGGTCACATGAGTGCATTTACGCCGGCGGAAGGTAATGTCCGGGCAGGTGAAGTGATTGGTTTCGTCGGTACAAGCGGACGTTCAACCGGCCCCCACCTTCACTACGAAGCACGCGTGAACGGTCAGCCGGTCAATCCGACGACAGTTGCATTGCCAACTCCAAAACTGACGCCTACCAATATGGCAGCATTCCGCCAACAGCAGAAAACTGCCAATACCATGCTTGCCGCAGTACGCGGTTTGCCGGTATCGGTTGCACAGTTGGACTGATAGGATTGTCTGAACAAAGGTCGTCTGAAAAATTTCAGACGACCTTTTTGTTGATGTTCGGTGCGGTTGATACGGACTATTCGCATCAGCATTTTTACAACTTGCTTTTACCCCATTCTTGATATTGCTGGCTGAGGATTGGGATAAACAAATGTATTCGATAACAAAATCCGCTATAATTCGTCCCCGTCACGTTTTAAGAAACAGCGTTCCCTGAAAACAACATTGGAGAGGCTCATTCTCGAAAACAATCGTTTTTTCATCAAACAGCTTGAATGAATGCTGCTTTTTATGGTATAAATCACGTTTTACTATTTTAGAAGTTTGGAGACTAACCATGGCACGAGTTTGCAAAGTGACCGGTAAGCGCCCGATGTCTGGCAACAACGTATCACACGCCAACAACAAAACCAAACGTCGTTTTTTGCCTAACTTGCAATCACGTCGTTTCTGGGTAGAGAGTGAAAACCGCTGGGTTCGCCTGCGCGTTTCTAACGCTGCATTGCGTACCATTGATAAAGTAGGCATTGACGTCGTATTGGCTGATTTGCGTGCTCGCGGCGAAGCTTAATTTAAACTGTTAATTAAGGATTACTGCAATGCGCGATAAAATCAAACTGGAGTCAAGTGCAGGTACTGGCCACTTCTACACCACTACCAAAAACAAACGCACTATGCCCGGCAAACTGGAAATCAAAAAATTTGACCCTGTTGCCCGTAAACACGTTATCTACAAAGAAACCAAATTGAAATAATCCGGTTTCTGAATACTAAAAAACCTCTGTCTGACAGAGGTTTTTTTCTTGGTTTCTTATATTTGATTCAAGTATAGTGGATTAAATTTAAATCAGGACAAGGCGCCGAAGCCGCAGACAGTACAGATAGTACGGCACCGATTCACTTGGTGCTTCAGCACCTTAGAGAATCGTTTTCTTTGAGCTAAGGCGAGGTAACGCCGTACTGGTTTAAAGTTAATCCACTATAAAAGCCGAAATCGGAACCTTGCGGCTGAAAGAGGTTCAGACGACCTTGAATCATATCTGATGATGTCAGTATTTCGGCATTGAGCAGCCTTCGTTCGCAACGATAGAACATTGAGAGCTGCCAGATGCTCGACATTGTCGTAGTGCATCAGCCTCAGCAAGACCGGGTTCTTTTGCGCTGGGAA
Organism: Neisseria sp. HMSC70E02; assembly: GCF_001838645.1. Lineage (NCBI taxonomy): Bacteria > Pseudomonadati > Pseudomonadota > Betaproteobacteria > Neisseriales > Neisseriaceae > Neisseria > Neisseria sp. HMSC70E02. The sequence continues at coordinate 68,908 of NZ_KV838121.1, forward strand.
AGGCAGTCCATTTTTTACCAGACTTGCCTTGAGCAACGGCAATGCAGCCATTCCGAACCCAAACAGCCACTTTACATGGCGCATTACGACCACCTTGTTCACAGTTTTTGATGGCTGCTTTTTCTGCTGCCGCACGGGAATCCATATCAATTGCACCGCCCGAAACTCCAGTTTTGTTGTTGGTAGCCCATGCACCGTATTTTGAAGGAACATCGATGTTTACGACTTTCGGTTGACGCTGAGCAGAGCCATTGTTAGAAGATTGTGGGCTGCCAACGTTATATAAAACCTGTCGACCCGAACTGTCAATAATACGACAAGTCCCTGTCGCTGGCTGGTATTCTCCACCGCAACCGTTGGCATACACATTAAGGCTCGTCATTCACAACAATACAAAAAGCAATTTTTTCATTATCAGTCCAATCTTTTATATTTTAATGCGGAAATAGCAAGTTAAAACCTGTTTTCTGTTTTCAGACGACCTATTTGGCTTGCAGGGCCGGTATTTTCTTTCTTCTGCCCACCGCGTTTCAAATGCTTTTGATAAGCGGCGACATAGCCTGCTTTGGGTAGTCCTGCCAAGACGCCGATATGGGCTGCGGCGGATTTTGCCAAAGGTTCGAGTGTGTAGCCGCCTTCCAGTACGGAGACGATTTTGCCGGGGCAGCTTGATGCGGCTTGGATGATTTTGTGGGTCAACCAGGCGAAATCGGCTTCGTGCAGATTCAGACGACCTGTTTCGTCTTGTTTGTGTCCGTCGAAACCTGCGGACAGTAAGACCAGTTCGGGTTTGAATGCGGTCAGTTTGTTCAACCATTTTTCGCGTACGGTAGTGCGGAAGACGCGGCTGCCGGTGTTGGACGCGAAAGGCAGGTGCAACATATTGGCGCCGTTGGCGGAATGGTTGGTTTCGGGAAATGGGAAGAGGTCAGTTTCAAAAAGGTTCATAAACAGGACGCGCGGGTCGTCTTTGAAGATTTCCGCTGTGCCGTCGCCGTAATGGACGTCAAAGTCGATGATAGCGATGCGTTGGAGTCGATATTCGGCGATGGCGTGCATGACGCCTGCGGCGACGTTGTTTAATAGGCAGAAGCCGCCTGCCTTATCGCTGTGCGCGTGGTGTCCGGGTGGGCGGACGGCGCAAAAGGCGTGCCATGCTTTCTTATTCATCACCATATCCACCGCCTGAACGACAGCCCCTGCGGCGTAACGGGCGGCTTTGAGCGAACCATGACTCATGACGGTATCGCCGTCGAGACGGTAGATTTTGTCCGGTTGGGGCTGGCAGGCTTCAAGCGAGCGCAGGTACTTGCGCGGGTGAACCAAGGCGAGGCGGGCATCGCTGATTTCTTCGGCTTCGGCAGTTTGCAGATGCCGCCAAATATCCTGACGTTTGAGTTCCGCCTCGATAACGGCAGTGCGTTCGGGTGAATCGGGATGACCTGCGCCGGGTTGGTGTTGCGCAAAAACGGGATGAGAAATCCAGACCGTACGCGCATTTTTACCCAAGAGGCGGCGTAGGCGCGTACGCAGTCGTCGAATGAGTTTTTTCATGAGGAAAAGGGCGCGGGGCTTGTCGTTGGTAGGAAGGAATCAGGTTTTAAATGTCGTTGAAACTTCATTTTCAGACGACCTGACATGATAAATATGGTTAATAAATAGGGAAAGGCTTGGAAATTTTTCAGACGACCTTTAGAATAGCTTAATTTTGCGGCTGTACCAATGCTTTTTTCTGTCGCAAGCAGTGTTTTACTTAATTTTAATCTCTTAGAAAACGGATAAATTATGGAACAATCAGTTGTGGCCCAATTTGCCCCTTTAGTGCTGATTATGGTGGTGTTCTACTTCCTGATCATGCGTCCTCAACAAAAGAAACTCAAAGCACACCAAGCCATGCTTGCAGCTTTGAAAGTCGGCGATAAGGTTGTTTTGGCAGCAGGTTTCAAAGGCCGTGTTACCAAAGTCGGCGAACAGTTTTTCACTGTGGACATCGGTCAAGGTGCAAAAATCGAAGTCGAAGTGGAACGTAACGCGATTGCCGCCAAAGCCGAGTAATCCGTATTTTTGCCAAGAGCCGCCTCGGAAAGCTGAGCGCGGCTGTTTGTCTTCATAATAAATCGAAGGTTTACCATGAACCGTTATCCTTTATGGAAATACCTGCTGATTGCGTGCACGATTTTGGTTGCCGTAGTGTATTCGCTGCCCAACCTTTTCGGTGAAACGCCCGCAGTACAGGTATCAACCAACCGACAAGCCATCATCATTAACGAGCAGACCCAGTCTAAAGTCGATGCCGCGCTGAAACAGGCAGGTATTCAGACTGACGGGATGTTTGTTGCAAACAACTCGCTGAAAGTGCGTTTCAAAGATACCGAAACGCAGCTTAAAGCCCGCGATGTCATCGAAAACACTTTGGGCGATGGCTATATCACCGCGCTCAACCTGTTGGCGGACAGTCCCGAATGGATGGCCAAAATCGGCGCCAACCCGATGTTCTTGGGCTTGGACTTGCGCGGCGGCGTGCATTTCACCATGCAAGTGGACATGAAAGCCGCGATGCAGAAAACGTTTGAACGTTATTCGGGCGACATTCGTCGCGAGATGCGCCGCGAAAAAATCCGTACCGGCACCATCCGTCAGATTGGAAACGGTTTGGTTGTCCCGATGCAGGACGCTGCTGACGTACAGAAAGCCATGCCTAAGCTGCGTCAGCTTTTCCCTGAGGCAAATTTGAACGCCGACGGCAATAACATCACGCTGACATTGTCCGAAGAAGTGATTAACAAAGTACGCTCCGATGCGGTGAAACAAAACATCACCACTTTGCATAATCGCGTCAATGAGTTGGGCGTGGCTGAGCCTGTCATCCAGCAATCCGGTCTCGACCGTATCGTCGTGCAGCTGCCGGGTGTACAAGATACAGCCAAAGCAAAAGACATTATCGGTCGTACCGCGACTTTGGAAGTGCGTATGGTGGAAGACGACCCTGTCAAAGTGCGCGAAGCTTTGGAAGGTAATGTTCCGAGCGGTTTCGAGCTGTTGTCCAGTGGCGGCGATCATCCGGAAACCTTGCTGATTAACAAACAGGTTGAATTGACCGGTGACAACATCAACGATGCGCAGCCGGGTTTTGACCAAATGGAAAAAGCAGTTGTCAATCTGAGTTTGGACAGTGCAGGCTCCAATATTTTTGGTGAATTGACTGCTGCTAATATCAGAAAACGTATGGCAATGGTGTTAATCGATCAAGGTAAATCTGAGATCATTACTGCGCCTGTTATCAACTCTGCCATTACCGGTGGACGGGTACAAATTTCCGGCAGTATGACGACTGCGGAAGCCAATGACATTTCTCTGTTGATGCGTGCCGGTTCTCTCGCCGCACCGATGCAAATCGTGGAAGAGCGCACCATCGGTCCGTCTTTGGGTAAAGAAAACATTGAAAAAGGTTTCCATTCGACCTTATGGGGCTTTACAGCCGTTGCTTTGTTCATGGTGGTTTACTACCGCCTGATGGGTTTCTTCTCGACCATCGCCCTGAGTACCAACATCTTGTTCTTAGTCGGTATTTTGTCTGCCATGCAGGCGACGCTGACGCTGCCCGGTATTGCCGCATTGGCGTTGACGCTGGGTATGGCGATTGACTCCAACGTATTGATTAACGAACGTATCCGCGAAGAGTTGCGCGAAGGCGTGCCGCCGCAACAGGCAATCAACCTCGGTTTCCAACACGCATGGGCAACCATCGTCGACTCCAACCTGACCTCGCTGATTGCCGGTATCGCCCTCTTGGTATTCGGTTCCGGCCCGGTCCGCGGTTTTGCCGTCGTACACTGTCTGGGTATCCTGACTTCGATGTACTCATCCGTCGTCGTCTTCCGCGCCTTAGTGAATCTTTGGTACGGACGCCGCCGCAAATTGCAGAACATTTCCATCGGCGCAGTATGGAAACCTAAAGCCGAAACAGCGGCTGGCAAGGAGTAAGACATGGAACTCTTTAAAATCAAACGCGACATCCCGTTTATGAGCTACGGCAAACTGACGACCTTTATTTCGTTGGTAACCTTCATTGCCGCCGTATTCTTCCTCATTACCAAAGGTTTGAACTTCTCCGTCGAATTTACCGGCGGTACCGTGATGGAAGTGCAATATCAGCAGGGCGTGGACGTCAACAAAACCCGTGAAAAACTCGATACCCTGAAAATGGGTGATGTCCAAGTTCAGGCGTTGGGTACGAACAAACACATCATGATCCGCCTGCCCAACAAAGAAGGCGTAACTTCCGCGCAGCTTTCCAATCAGGTTATGGAATTGCTGAAAAAAGAGCAGCCTGACGTTACCCTGCGCCAAGTCGAATTTATCGGCCCGCAGGTCGGCGAAGAGCTGGTGACCAACGGTCTGATGGCATTGGGCTTTGTCGTAGCAGGTATCATCGTTTACCTGTCGATGCGCTTTGAATGGCGTTTCGCCGTATCCGCCATCATCGCGAATATGCACGACATCGTGATTATTTTGGGCTGCTTCGCCTTCTTCCAATGGGAATTTTCACTGACCGTGTTGGCGGGTATCCTTGCCGTATTGGGCTATTCCGTAAACGAATCCGTCGTCGTCTTCGACCGTATTCGTGAGAACTTCCGCAAACCGAGTATGCGCGGACACACCGTTCCGCAAGTCATCGACAATGCGATTACCGCCACCATGAGCCGTACCATCATCACCCACGGCTCGACCGAGGCAATGGTCGTTTCCATGCTGGTGTTCGGCGGTGCAGCGTTACACGGTTTCTCAATGGCATTGACCATCGGTATCGTGTTCGGTATTTACTCTTCAGTCTTGGTAGCCAGCCCGCTCTTGCTGATGTTCGGCCTGAGCCGCGAAAATATCGCGAAGGAAGTGAAGAAAAAAGAAGAAGTCGTGGTCTGATGGCTATGATTGCGATGTGAAGGGGTCGTCTGAAAACTTGGAAACAGGTTTTCAGACGACCTTTTTGTTGCGCCATCAAACATGGCATTCAAACCGGCTTTGTGCTATATAGAGGGTTTGTTTTGAGCAGGTACGGCTTTGCTCTGTGCCGGGCTGAAGAAAATGGCTTGCAAAAGCGTTAAGTATTAGCCAATCGGTTTGCACCGTCTGTCGCAGTATTTTCCGAATATAGCCTGTATCGTTTTGATGGTTTCACAAGGAATCCTGTTTAATAAGATGGATTCCGTTGTTTCAAATGAATTGAAAGATAAAATATGGATGCTTTACAACTTTTGACCACACGTCGCTCGTCTAAAAAACTTACCGCCCCCGCGCCGAATGCGGAACAGCTCGAATATATGCTGCAAGCGGCTACGCAGGTTCCCGACCATGGCAATATGCGTCCGTTTCGTTTTACCGTCATTCAAAGCGAGGCAGGCTTGCAACGTTTCCGCGAATTGTTGCGCCAAACGGTTACCGAGTTGAATTTTGGCGATGATGCGATGAAAAAAGCCGAGAAAGTCGGTAATATGGCGCCTATGGTGATCGGCGTGACTTTTGCGCCCAACCGCGAAGTGGCAAAACCCAAGCCCGAGTGGGAACAAATGTTGAGTGCGGGCTGCGCCGCTTACGGGCTGCAGCTTGCTGCCTCTGCGCAAGGCTTTGACAATGTGTGGATTACCGGAATGTGGGTCAACAGCCCGCTCTTGCGCGAAGCGTTTGGTTGTGAAGACAAAGACAAAATCATCGGGCTGATGATGGTTGGTTCGCCGACTGAGGCGGGCAGTGGCGCAAAAAATACCGATTTGGAGCAGTTCGTGACGGTTTGGTAAACAGCCTGAGGAATCGGCTCAATACGAGTCTGTATTCTGAAAAGTGAATCGGCGATATAAAAGGTCGTCTGAAAACAGAAAATCCGTTTTCAGACGACCTTTTGTTGTGACATCCTTTGATGGCAAACATCAAGCCGGATTCATGAAGCTTTCGATTTCTTGCAAGGAAATGTCGGGCGTTGCGCCGTGTCTGGAGGCGACTAGGGCGCCGAGTGCGCAGGCGAAGGTAATGGCTTCTTGCGGCTCGGCATTGTTGAGCAGTTTGTAGGTCAGCCCTGCCAAGAAGCTGTCGCCGGAGCCGACCGTATCGGCGACTTTGATGCGGAAGCCGCAGTGGCGGTAGAGTTCGCCTTCTTTGTATAAAATTGCACCGTGTCCGCCTAAAGTGACGCAGATGGTTTGTGCGCCGGTCAAGCGGTTGAGGTAGGCGATGTTTTGTTCGATGCTGTGGTAGGGCGAGCCGTAAACTGCGGACAGTTCGTACAATTCGTCGTCATTGAGCTTGAGCATATCCGCACGTTTCATGGTGGCGAGCAGGCGGTCGGTGTCGTAGTGGGGTTTGCGCAGGTTGACGTCGAAGATTTTGAATTTGGCTTTTTCCATCAGTTTGTCTAATGCCGCACGGGAAATCTCGTCGCGGGTGGCAAGGCTGCCGAACACGAAGGCATCGGATTCGGCGACACGCTGCAAGGCGGCATCTTCGACGACGATGCGGTCCCAAGCGCAGGGATACACGATTTCGTATGACGCGCTGCCGCATTTGTCCAAGATGACTTTGACAAGGCTGGTATCGCATTCTTTGCACACTTGCAGCAGGTCGGTATTGACGTTTTTCGCTTGGATTTGGCGCAGCAGCTCTTCGCCGTCGGCATCATCGCCGCGGCGGCTGATGATGGCAGTATCGACCCCGAAGGATTGCAAACGGACCAAAACGTTCAGCGGCGCACCGCCCAACACTTTTCCGCTTGGAAAATCGTCCCACAACACTTCGCCGAAACTGGTTACTTTCATTTTAGACCTTCCTTGCTTTGAGTTGATCGGTTGGAACTGCTGCGCTGCGTACGGCTTACCTATCATGTATTTGTAGTAAAACTCCAATACTTAGGCGCGTAAGTATTATGTTTTAAAATCTACCGACTGACAAGCAATCGTAGGCTTATCCGTCAGGAAGTTTGATTCATCACAATATTGCGTTGAAAGTGTTTGAGTAGACGGGGGATTTTCGGTTTTGTTTTCTTTCGGATTGCCGGTTTTTATCATTCGGATAAGGTGGTTTTTTGAAATTTAAATACAAGTTGTGCGGGCATGTTTTCTTGATTGCCGATGGTATTGAAATTTGGCGCACAATAATCTTCTAGAAAACAAAGGTCGTCTGAAACTTGTTTTTTGGTTTCAGACGACCTTTTATCTTTCGCAAGCCTTAAGCGGCTTCCCAGTAATCGATGTAAAGCTGCAATTCCATCTGATTGCGCCACTCGTTTGCCACGGGGCGGTAAACCGTGCGGATGTATTCGGGGATGTCTTCGCTGCACCGCCAGAACATCGCTTCAAATTCGTAGCCGTCTTTTTGCAGCCAAACTTTTTTGTGTTTGCCCTCCGCGCCTAAAGGCTGCTGGTGGATGACGTGAAACTCGTCGGTAAAGCTCGGCGGCGCGAAGCCTTGTCCCCAAACATGGCGGGCGAGGTTTTGCGCCTGTTCCAGCGTGATGTCGCAGGCTTTCAGGCTTCCGTCGGTGATGAAGGTTTGCGACAAATCGTCTTCGCACACCATTTCGCGCACGGCTTCTTCAAAGGCCGTCTGAAACGCGGGAATGTTGTGTTCGAGTATGCTCAAGCCCGCCGCCATCGCGTGTCCGCCGAATTTCAAAATCAAATCGGGATGGCGTTTGGACACCAAATCCAAAGCGTCGCGCAGGTGCAGGTTGGGAATGGAACGCCCCGAACCGCGCACTTCGCCGTTGTCCGCCGGGGCGAACACGATGGTCGGGCGGTAAAAGTGGTCTTTGAGGCGGCTGGCGACGATGCCGACCACGCCTTGATGAAAGTCGTCGCGGTAGGCGACCAGGGTCGTCTGACCCGAAGGCAGGGTTTCGGGAAAGGCGTTCAGCGCATCTTGCAGCATGGACTGCTCGATTTCGCGGCGTTCGATATTGAGGTCGTTCAACTGCGCCGCCAATGCCTGCGCTTCTGCGTCGTCGCGCGCCAAAAGGCAGGCGATGCCGACCGACATATCATCGAGCCGTCCGGCGGCGTTGATGCGCGGACCCAGTGCGAAACCCATATCGAAAGGCTGCGCTTTGCGCCAGTCGCGCCGCGCCACTTCAAACAAGGCACGGATGCCGGGACGCATTTTGCCGGAACGCATCCTTTTCAAACCTTGCGACACGAGGATACGGTTGTTGTGGTCGAGTGGGACGACGTCGGCGACAGTGCCGAGTGCGACCAAATCCAAAAGTTCGCCCAGATTCGGTTCTCTAAGGTCGTCTGAAAAATAATCGCGGCGGCGCAATTCGGCACGCAACGCCATCAGTACATAAAAAATCACGCCCACGCCCGCCAGACTTTTGCTGGGGAAGCCGCAACCTTTTTGGTTCGGATTGACGATGATGCAGTCGGGTACGGTTTCGGCGGGCAGGTGATGGTCGGTAACGATCACGTCCAAACCCAATTCCTGCGCCCGCGCCACGCCTGCGATGCTGGCGATGCCGTTGTCGACCGTAATCAGCAAATCCACGCCTTGCGCGGCGGCGATTTCGGCAAGCTCGGGCGTCAAGCCGTAGCCGTGTTCGAAGCGGTTGGGTACGAGGAAATCCACCGCCGCGCCCATCGCTGCCAAGCCGCTCATGCCGACGGAACACGCGGTCGCGCCGTCGGCATCGTAGTCGGCGACAATCAGGATTTTTTCCTTACGCTCGATGGCATCCGCCAGACGGCGGGCGGCGGCTTCGCAATTTGTCAGCGATTGATAAGGCAGAAGGCCGGCGAGTTTGTCGTCCAATTCGGCAGGACTCTGCACGTCGCGCGAGGCGCACAGGCGGGCGATTAAAGGATCGGCGCCGGCGGTGAGCAAATCATCGAGGACGTTTTGGTTGACGGGGCGGGTTTGGATTTTGACGGGCATGGTGTGTGGAAATATGTTTGATGTATTCAAGGACGGAAAGGTCGTCTGAAAACAGGCGTAACGAGTTTATTAAAAGCTTGGGGTAAAGCCGTCGCCACCGCCTATCATCATGGCAGGAATGAACAGTATTGGGGTAAGGGCATCAAAAGTGAGCGTCAGCGGCGTCATCAAAATAGTGCCTATTACTTTCCCCGGACTGGTGTATACGCGAGAAGTGGTATAGCCGATGGAGACAGGAATGCTTTGTTCAAATTTGTAGTCGGCGGGCAGGTTTTTCGGGGTGGCGTAGTATTTGCCTTTGGCGTGAACACAGCGGTGGTAGACAGTGTTGTTTTTACCTTTGCCGGTTTCAAATGACAGGTTTTTCAGTTTGGCGATTTCGTCAGCTTTTTGAGTGTCGTAGCGTAGGCAGAAATCAGTGGTGAAATCGGCTTCTTTTTCATTGTTCACCACAACAGGTAGGGCTTTGAGGTCTTTTTTGTATTTTTTGGCATCGGCAATTTGGAATTTTTTGTCGAGTTTGACATTGAGGATGGGCGTCAGATCTTTTGAATCTTTGGCATTAATGACGAACCAGTATTTTTCGCCCATCATGACGATGCTGCCTTTTTCAAGTTGGTCATTGTCTTTGTTGACGATACCGAAAGAATGTACCTGGTCGGAAGTAATCGGATGAAAAGTGATTTTTTCTACTTTTTTATCCTCTTCCCACATTTCTTGAGTCATACAGCCGTTTAATGATAAGGCGAGGAGGGCAGTGAGGGTAAGGCGAAGTTTCATAAGTGTAGTCCTTGAAAAGGTCGGTTTGTTTTATTGTTAAAGGGATGTCTGAAAAATGACGATATATTTTAATAAGATTATATGAAATTTGAAAAGGTCGTCTGAAAACGGGGCGGTGCGATTTACAGAACCCCCAACCCCGTTTTCAGACGACCCCGATATTTATTCTGCCCAATCCTGCGTTTCTTCCGAATCGCTCTGACCGCCTTCCATGACGGATTTGATTTCTTGGAAGAGGGCGCGGAAGTTTTTCGGCGGTTTGTTTTGTTCCTGCTCTTTTTTGGTGTTGCGGATTAAGGTGCGCAATTTGCCTGCGTCGGCATGGGGGAAGTCCGCCATAAACTGGGTAAGCGCGTTGTCGTCTGCCAAGAGGCGTGTGCGGGCTTGTTCGACGCGTTGCAAGAAGGCGTTGTGGGCGGTATTTTCGCCGCGCAGTTTGGCGAGGAAGGCTTCGATGGGCGCGGGGTCGGTGTCGCGCATGAGCCTGCCGATGAATTGGCTTTGGCGTTTGAGCGCGCCGTTGGACGTGATTTTTTTGTAGGTAACGACGGCTTCGTACAAGTCTTCGTCCAAGCCGATTTTTTTCAGCGTATCGGTCGAGAGTTTGGTCAACTCCATGCCCAAAGCCTGCAAATCGTTCATCTGCTTTTTCATTTGGGTTTTGCTGACCCATTCGTCTTCGTTTTCAAACATTTTGATAAACCTTTAATTTTGTTTCGGGTATTTTAGCACGTTCGGGCAGTTTTCACGTCAATGCCCTGTCGAAACGGCGTTTTCAGACGACCTTTTGCCTCCAGCGGCGGTATTTTTGCCGAGGTCGTCTGAAAACGGTTAAAATGCCGCAAACCTCTGTCAGGAAACCTTTTATGCTGTTCAACCACACCGCCTCCGAGCTGACCGGCTTATGCGGACACGCCTTGGATTTGGCAAAAAACATGGGCGCGGCGGCTGCCGAAGCCGACTTTAGCGAATCCATCGGACAAAGCGTCAGCGTACGGCTGGGCGAAATCGAACAAATCGAGTTCCAGCAAGACAAATCGCTGGATATTACCGTGTACGTCGGCAAACGCAAAGGTCGCGCCAGCACCGCCGACTTCTCCGAAAAAGCCTTGCAAGACACCGTCAAAGCCGCTATTGACATCGCCCGCTACACCGCCGAAGACGATTGCGCAGGTCTGGCAGATGCTTCACTGATGGCGCAACACGTCGGCGACCTCGACCGTTACCACGAGTGGGATTTAAGCACGGAAGCTGCTATCGAGTTAGCAAAACAATGTGAACAAGCCGCCCTGAGCGCGGATGAACGCATCGAAAACTCCGAAGGCGCAGGCGTTCAGACCGGACATTACCAATACGTTTACGGCAACACCCACGGTTTTACCGCCCACCAACAAGGCACGCGCCACAGCATTTCGTGCAGCATCGTTGCCGCTGACGAAAACGGTATGCAGCGCGACTACTGGTACGATGCCGCCTGCCGCCATCAAGATATGGACAGCCCCGAGCAAATCGGCAAAACCGCCGCCGAGCGCACCCTACGTCGTCTGAACAGCCGCAGCATCCCGACAGGCAGCTATCCCGTCCTCTTCGATACCACCGTCGCAGGCGGCCTTATCGGACACCTCGTTGGCGCACTCAGCGGCGGCGCGCTCTACCGCCAAAGCAGCTTCCTGATTGACAGCATAGGCAGAAAAGTCCTGCCCGATTTCCTCAGCCTGCGCGAAGAGCCGCACATCCCCCGCGCCTTCGGCAGCACCTATTTCGACTCCGAAGGCGTCGCCACACGGCCGCGTTTCGTCATCCGCGACGGCATTGTCGAAGGCTATTTCCTCAGCAGTTACAGCGCGAGAAAGCTCGGTATGCAGACCACGGGCAACGCCGGCGGCGCACACAACCTTTATTTGAACCATACGCACGAAACGCAGTCCGACCTGCTGAAAGAAATGGGCACGGGATTGTTGGTTACCGAACTGATGGGTCAGGGTGTGAACACCATCACGGGCGACTACTCGCGCGGCGCGGCGGGTTTTTGGGTGGAAAACGGCGTCATTAGCCACCCCGTCCAAGAAATCACCATCGCCGGCCGCTTGCAGGATATGTACCTCGGCATCGTCGGTACTGCCAACGACGCGCTGCGCCGCTCTTCCAACAAAATCGGTTCGGTGCTGATCGAGAGCATGACCGTGGCGGGGGAGTAGGTTTCAGGGCGGGCGGGTCGTCTGAAAGCCACAGTCTCGGCGAAACACTGCCTGAAGACAGGATTTAGTCGTGCAAAACCGTACAAACTGTGGCATAATCCGCCCGTCTTTACAAAAAGACTTCAGGAGTTTGAACGGGTTTCCTGCTCGTCAAACTTGTCCGAACCGAATGACGGTTCTTTTATTTTTCGGAGTTATCCATCATGGCATTGACCGTAGAACAAAAAGCACAAATTGTTAAAGATTTCCAACGTAAAGAAGGCGATACCGGTTCTTCTGAAGTACAAGTCGCTCTGTTGACTTTCCGTATCAACGACCTGACTCCCCACTTCAAAACCAACCCTAAAGACCACCACAGCCGTCGCGGCCTGTTGAAAATGGTCAGCCAACGTCGCCGTCTGTTGTCTTACTTGCGCCGTACTCAACCTGATACATACCGCAACCTGATCACCCGCTTGGGTCTGCGCAAATAATTGCTGCTTTACCGGACACCGCTTGCGAAAGCGGTGTTTTTTCATATGGGCTGACGATAAACAATAGGGCAGGTTTGTCGGGGTCGTCTGAAAAAGGTCGTCTGAAAACATATCCGTCTCTTAAGCCTCATCGTTTCAGGATAAATCATGAATCAAAATCTGACCAATCTGTTCGCCAAATATCAAAATAACTTGGCTTTCGCCTCGCGTCCCCGTATCGCCTCCGTACATGATTTGGGTTTGATGGATGAAACCTTGCTGAATTTGGCGGTCATCAACCAAGCCTGCGAAGATGTTTTATTGCTGATTCAAAATGGCGCGGACGTCAACAAACAGGGGGAAATGGGTTTTACGCCTGTCCAAAATGCCTGCTTCAACGGAAATGTGGCAATACTTGAAATACTTTTGGCAAACGGTGCCAACCCGAACATCAAAAATGAATTAGGCAATAAGGCAGAGGATTATGTCACTGACGAGCGGCATGGCAAAAAGAAGGCAAAAGAAATGATGGCATTGTTGAAATACTATAAAAATCATCAATCAAAATGAAACATACGGCTCGAAATTTCAGCCGGTGTTTGCCTGACTCGATTTGTTTTCCCTGATCTTTTTGAATGGACAACATGAATATTTACGACTTCACCTTAAACGATGCCCAAGGCGATCCGGTTTCCCTGAGTGTTTACCGAGGAAAGGTGCTGCTGATTGTCAACACCGCGACGCGCTGCGGATTGACGCCGCAATATACGGCATTGCAGCAGCTTTATGAGCGTTACAGCGGGCAAGGTTTGGAGATATTGGATTTTCCGTGCAACCAATTTCGCGGACAGGCGCCGGAGAGCAGTCGGGAAATTGCTTCCGTCTGTCAGACGAAGTTTGGTACTGCATTCAAAATTTTTGACAAAATCGATGTCAACGGCGCATCCGCATCGCCGCTTTATGTTTATTTGAAGGCACAACAGCCGAAGGATAGGGGCGGGCATATGTTGAAAGAAGCGGTGTTGCGGCTGGCGGCATGGGGCAGTAAGCATCAGGCGGGCGATATCCGCTGGAACTTCACCAAATTCCTGATTAATCGGCAAGGCGAAGTGGTGGCACGGTTTGCGCCCAGCGTAACGCCGGAAGAAATAGAAAACGATATCAAGAAGTTGCTGTAAGGGCGCATGCTGTTTCAGACGACCTCGTCTGAAAAAACGTGCCGAAACCTTACGGTTTTTCACATTCGCGCGCCTTGAAAGTAGGGCGCATTATCTTTATGTTAAGGGAAACCGGTTATTCGGGAAGTGTAAAATGTCGGTTTATGATATCTAATAAGATTCAATAAGATAGATTGAAATTGCGGCTAAACGCGCCGACTTGCGCAGCATGAAGCGGGTTCGGAATTTAAAGGAGCAAAGATGCAGTATTTCGGTGTGGGTTTTTTAGTATTATTGTTTTTGGAAATTATGTCCATCGTTTGGGTGGCGGATTGGCTGGGCGGCGGATTCACTTTCCTGCTGATGATAGTCAGCTTTATCGGCGGCACGATGATGCTGCGCCACACGGGGTTGTCCGGCATTTTGCTGGCAGGTGCGGCCATCCGCAGCGGGGACAATATTTCCATGTATCAGATGTTGTGGCCGATACGTTATACCGTCGCCGGGATTTTGCTGCTCAGTCCGGGTTTTGTGTCCACCATTATCGCCTTGCTGCTGCTTTTGCCGATTAAGGGCCGGCCGGCGGCTCAAATGAATACGCAGTCTTTCCGTCAGCAAACCTTTACGCGCCGTGGTGAAGATGAAGGCGATATCATCGAAGGCGAATACACGGTGACCCGCGCCGATCCGCAAACCAAACACCAAGACTATATCGAGCACAAACGCGATTAAACGGTGGAAAATCGGCATAGCGGCAGCATTCCGACTGCCCGGTTTTGGAAAGGTCGTCTGAAAAGATTTTCAGACGACCTTTTATCTATATGAAAAAATGACTGAAAATGTCATGCAGTTTCGCCCGAAACAGACAGTCAATGCTATACTTGCCAACTTATTGTCGATGAAAACCGGCTGGAAACAGCCGTTACGGAAACGAGAAATCAAGATGAGCAGAATCCAGCAAACCTTTGCCGCGCTTGACGGCGCAAAAGCCCTGATTCCCTATATCACCGTAGGCGATCCCGATCTCGATACCACGCTTGCGCTGATGCACAGTTTGGTTGAAAACGGCGCCGACATCCTGGAATTAGGCGTTCCCTTTTCCGACCCGATGGCGGACGGCCCGACCATCCAGCGCGCCGCCGAACGTGCGTTGGCAAACAAAGTTTCCCTCAACGACGTATTGAACATCGTACGCCGCTTCCGCGAAACAAACGGCCACACTCCCGTCGTCCTGATGGGTTATCTGAACCCGATTCATAAAATGGGTTATCAGGCATTTGCCCAAGCGGCTGCCGAAGCGGGCGTGGACGGCGTGCTGACCGTCGATTCCCCTGTTGAAACCATCACCCCGCTGCACGACGAACTCAAAGCGCGCGGCATCGACTGCATCTTCCTGATTGCCCCAACCACGACCGAAGAGCGTATCCAAACCATCGCCCGCGTTGCAGGCGGTTTTGTCTATTACGTTTCGCTCAAAGGCGTTACCGGCGCGGCAAGTTTGGATACCGAAGAAGTTTCGCGTAAAATAGAGCTTTTGCGCAAGCATATCGACATCCCGATCGGCGTCGGTTTCGGCATCAGCAACGCTGAAAGCGCGCGCAAAATCGGTGCCGTTGCCGATGCAGTCATCGTCGGCAGCCGCATCGTCAAAGAAATTGAAAATAACGCAGGCCGCGAAGCAGAAGCCGTCGGCGTGTTGGTAAAAGAATTAAAAGACGCAATCCGTTAAGGCCTTTTCCAAAAACACACGCAAAGGTCGTCTGAATCCCGAATTCCAAGGAGTCATCCATGAGTTGGTTAGACAAAATCCTACCACCCAAAATCAAAAACCGCAGCAAAAGCGAAGGCTCGTCCAACGTTCCCGAAGGCCTGTGGCACAAATGCCCTTCCTGCTCGGCAACCATCTACTCGACCGAACTTCAGCAAAACGACCAAGTTTGCCCGAAATGTAACCACCACAACCCGCTTTCCGCGCGCGAACGCCTCAATTTGCTTTTGGACGAGGAAGGCCGCGAAGAAATCGCCGCCAATATCAAACCGACCGACCCGCTGAAATTCAAAGACAGCAAAAAATACCCCGAACGCCTGGTCGCCGCGCGCAAAGCCACCGGCGAAGATGATGCGTTGGTCGTGATGAAAGGCTTTATGAACGGCCTGCCCGTCGTGATTGCCGCCTTCGAATTCCGCTTTATCGGCGGCTCTATGGGTTCCGTCGTCGGCGAACGCTTCGTCCAAGGCGTACGCCGTGCCGTAGCCGACAACTGCTCTTTCATCTGTGTTGCCGCATCGGGCGGTGCGCGTATGCAGGAAGGTGTCAACTCATTGATGCAAATGACCAAAACCAGCGCGGCATTGCATCTTCTGACTGAAAAACACCTGCCGTTCATCTCCGTCCTGACCGACCCGACCATGGGCGGCGTATCCGCCAGCTTCGCCTTCCTCGGCGATGTCGTGCTTGCCGAACCCAACGCCCTTATCGGCTTTGCCGGCCCGCGCGTTATCGAACAAACCGTCCGTGAAACCTTGCCCGAAGGCTTCCAACGCGCAGAGTTCCTGCTGGAGAAAGGCGCTATCGACCAAATCGTCGACCGCCGCAGCATGAAACAGCGCATCAGCGACCTGATTACCCTGCTGCGCCGCGAAGACAAAGTCAACGCCGCTTAAACCGGGAAGGTTTGAGCTAAACAAAGGTCGTCTGAAAACTGAACTGCACCCCAAA
>NZ_KV838122.1:0-446 GCF_001838645.1 Neisseria sp. HMSC70E02
GCGAAGTCGCTTTCGAGATACTGGGTCACATACTCGCGGACGGTGTAGCTGCGGCTTTTTTGGAAACGGTAGTCGACACCGGAGAAGCCGTGATGTTTGAAGACGGCGGCAACGATGTCGGGGACGGATTGGTTTTGAAACAGTCGGGAGGATTGGAAATGTTTTAAAGCCGCGAAGCGCGGCTCTAAAACAAAGCGGTAAACGGTTTCATCCTTGGATACGGACAGCTTCTCGCATGAAGTAATAATGCCCTGCCATTGTTTCGCCGGAGACTCGTCCGAACCGGCTGAAAAGGCGGCGGCGACTTCGGACAATACGGCCTCCTGCGGACGGATTTCAAACGCTGCGCGCTGGTTGAGGTAGGAAGACAGCGGCAATGAGGAATCGGTGGAGGTGGCGGTGATTTCGACGCGGTAGGCGGTGTTGGCGGCTTCGGAGGCGGTGAA
>NZ_KV838123.1:0-420 GCF_001838645.1 Neisseria sp. HMSC70E02
CCATCAACACAGCGCTGCCGTCGGCAAACACCCGTTTGGTCAACTCGTTGTTGTAATCGTAATGATATTGCTCGGTACGACCCAATACGTCGGTTACCTCGGTATAACCGTCGTGATAGGTAAAACGCCATTCCTCGCCCAAAGAAGTCCAGTTGCGCAACACCTTGCCGGTCGGGGTGTAATGGTCGTATTCGTATTCCGATACCAATCCTGCCGCATCCGTGTGCGACACCATCAGATTGTTTTTATAGCCGAAGCTGCGTTTGACGTTGCCGTCGCGGCCGATAACGCGGATCAGGTCGCCGCTGCCGTTGTATTCGTAGCGGACCAGCGGACTGCCGACCCGGACCGCTTCGCCGAAGACCGGCAAACCCTCCAGCAGCGACACCGACAGCAGCCGCATTTTGGGCGACTGTTCGT
>NZ_KV838124.1:0-1815 GCF_001838645.1 Neisseria sp. HMSC70E02
AACCAGTTGTGATTGACGGTACGACCGGTACAGTAAGCGGACTGACCAACAAAACGTTGGGCGGTGCGGACTTTGCCACCAAAGGTCAAGCTGCGACCGAAGAGCAGCTGAACGAAACCCAAGCGAACCTGAGGACCATCTTGGGTGGTGAGGCAGCCAACGACAAAGGCAACGTTACGACCAGCAACATCGGTGAGACTGGAGCAGACAACGTTCACGACGCGATCAAGTCAGTGAAAGAGACTGCCGAGAAAGGCTGGAAGCTGAAAGCGAACGACGAAGCCGACAGCGACAGCGAAAAAATCGCCGCAGGCGACACCGTGACCGTGAAACAAGGTAAGAACATCCGAGTGAAACGCAGCGGCAAAGATCTGACGGTTGAAACTTCAGACGACGTTGAGTTTGATCATGTCAAAGCTGATTCAGTGGCAGCGACCAGCGTGGTTGCCGAAAGTGTTATCGCAGGCAACAGCGTCTTGACTACCGACGGTCTGAAGATCGGTGCAGACGGCTCTCCGAGCCAAGTGTCTCTGACTACTTCCGGTCTGAACAATGGCGGCAACAAAATCGCCAACGTAGCCAAAGGTGTGGCAGATACTGATGCGGTTAACGTCAGCCAGCTGAACCCGATTGCCAAAGCGTTGAATAGCAGCATCAACCCGATTACTGGTGCGATTGAAGCTCCTGTCTTTACTGTAACTAAAGCAGACGGTACGAAACATGATGCTGTTGGTACAGTTCAAGACGCTTTGGATAAAGTGGGCGAAGAAGTCAGCAAAGGTCTGAACATCGTTGCGGACAACGGGTCGTCTGAAAAAGTGAACTTGGGCGATACCGTTACCTACACAAGCAAAGACAAGAACATCGTTACCACAAGCGGTACAGGCAAAGCGATCGACTTCAGCCTGGCCGAGAAAGTCACCATCGGCAAAGACGCAGCGAACGGCGGTAAACCGGTAGTGATTGACGGTAAAGAAGGCATTGTCAGCGGACTGACCAACACCACCTTGGGCAGCGCCCCATTGGCAGGATCGAACAAAGCCGCGACCGAAGCCCAGCTGGATGCAACCCAAGTGAACCTGAAAACCATCTTGGGCGGAGAAGCCAAGAACGAGAACGGCAATGTATCCACTGCCAACATCGGCGGTACAGGCAAAGACAATGTTCACGACGCGATTGCAGCAGTTAAAGAGACCGTAGGTAAAGGCTGGAACTTGAAAGCCAACGACGAAGCCGACAGCGAAAAAATCGCTGCAGGCGACACCGTGACCGTGAAACAAGGTAAGAACATCCGAGTGAAACGCAGCGGTAAAGAGCTGACGGTTGAGACTTCAGACGACGTTGAATTCGGTACGGTTTCCGCTACTACCGTACTGGCCGACAGCTTCATCTCCGGCAACAGCGTACTGAGCGGAGAAGGTCTGAAGATCGGTGCGGACGGTTCGCCAAGCCAAGTGTCCCTGACTACTTCCGGTTTGAACAACGGCGGCAACAAGATTGCCAACGTAGCCAAAGGTGTGAAAGCCACCGACGCCGTCAACGTCGCCCAGTTGAACGAACAACTCGCCGCAACCGAAAAAACCACCACCGTCGTCGCCGGTAAGAACGTGACCGTCAGCGAAAAAGTGGACGGCAACAACACCGAGTACACCGTCAATGCCGACAAGACCACCCTCAGCCAAGCGGCTAACGGTGCGGTTAAAGTCAGCGAAGGCGCGAAAGACGCCGACGGCGTAACCGATTACGCTTTGGATCTGACTGACGAAGCCAAAGCCAACATTGCCAAAGGCGTAGCGGCGAAAGACGCGGTGGACA
>NZ_KV838125.1:0-24948 GCF_001838645.1 Neisseria sp. HMSC70E02
TGAGTGTCCAAGATTTGGGGGCCAGTTCAAACCTATTTTGTGTTTTCAGACGACCTTTTTTCAGACGACCTTAAAAGAAGTAATTCGCCAGCAGCAAACCGAATACCAAGCTGAACGCCATGCTCAAGAGGCCGGGGATCATGAAGCTGTGGTTGAAAATAAATTTGCCGATTTTGGTCGAACCTGTGCTGTCAAAATCAATCGCCGCGATAATCGGACCGTAGTTCGGGATGAAGAAATAGCCGTTCACCGCGACAAACGTGCCGATGATAATCGGAGCGGGAATGCCCAGCGAAATGCCGATGGGGAACAGCGTGGCAACGGTCGCCCCTTGGCTGTTGACCAAGACGGACAAAACGAACAGGGCAAACGCGAAAGTCCACGGCGCAGTTTCGACCAAATGCGATACGGTTTCTTTGACTTCGGCCAGATGACCGTGCATCAATGTGTCGCCCAGCCATGCCACGCCAAAAACGGCGATAACGGCACGCATCCCCGCATGGAACACCGAGCCCTTGGTAATCGCGTTACCATTCGGTTTGCAAAGCAGGATAATCAGCGCGGCAGCGGAAAGCATGACGATTTCGATGGTGTGCGCCATGCCCATCAGTTTCGGGCCTTCTTCCGTTTGGAAGGTCGGGCGCAACTCCGGTACGGCACCCATGACCACCACCAGCAATGCGGCGGCAAGGAAAATCCCGACCGAAAGTTTCGCCTCTTTGCTGACAGGCGCATTGGATACTTCAGTCGAATCTTTTTCATTGGCTTCTACATATTCCGGGTCTTTCAGCAACGCCTGATAATGCGGGTCATCTTTCAACTCTTTGCCGAGCTTGTTGACGAATATGCAGGCAAGGCCGATACCTAAAACAGTTGAAGGAACAGTCACTTTCAGCACATCGGCCATCGTGATGTGTTGCGGTTCAAGGTAGGTCACGCAGGCGACGACCGCGGCCGCAATCGGGCTGGCAACAATGGCGAATTGCGACGCGATGACCGCCATCGTCAACGGGCGGGAAGGACGGATGCCGTTGCGGCGGCTGACTTCGGCAATGACGGGCAATACCGAATAAGCGACGTGTCCCGTGCCTGCCAATACGGTAAACAGATAAGTCACCATAGGCGCGATGAAAGTGATGTATTTCGGATTGCGGTGTAAAACGCGGGTAGCGATTTTAATCATGTAGTCCAAGCCGCCGCTTGCCTGCATCGATGCGGCAGCGGAAACGACCGCCATAATCATCAGCATCACGTCAATCGGCGGACTGGTCGGCTCAAGATGGAAACCGAAGGCCAAAACCGCCAGCCCGATACCGCCGAGCACGCCCAAGCCGATGCCGCCGACCTGCGCGCCGATTAAGATACACACCAGTACGATGGCGAACTGGATAAAAAACATTGTGGACATGAACACTCCATTGTTTGTAAAAAAATCTTGAAGAGGAAACGGATTAAAGCGGATATCGGCGGAAGCTGCTGTTGCATTACATCTGATATCCATATTTTTGTTTTTATTTTAAATACCAACACTTTATCCGATTAAATCGGGCGTGATTATAGAGTAAGCACTCGTTATTAACAATGTTTTACTGAAATTAAGACATCAAAGGTCGTCTGAAAACACCGAAATTCATTTTTTCAGACGACCTTTTTCAGGAAATTTGTTCAACGCAAAAATGTTTAGCGCGGTTTGCAGACAAGGCTTTATGTTCATACAAAAATCTATTTGATTTCTCTTAAACCGCCTTTCAATGAAATATCCCGCAATGCTCAATTCCCTATCCCAAGCTGCAACATCCCGATATAAATTTTCATTTTCTTGCATCCGGCCTTATCGAAATCAGCCGAAACATCCCCATAATACTGCCGTTATACCACTTCATATTTGAAAGAAAGCGATGACTGCCATCCTGATTATCCTCGGTCTGATTGCCATAGCGGTCGGCATTTTTGGCACGATTTACCCCGCCTTGCCGGGATTGGGCTTGATGTTTGTCGGCGCATGGCTGTTGGGCTACGCCGGCGACTATCAGGTTTTCGGTTCCGGCACACTCATTTTCCTTGCCGTTGTCGCCATTTTCGGCACGGCAATGGATTATGTCGCGGGCGCGCTGGGGGCAAAATATACGGGTGCGAGTAAAACCGCCGTCTGGGGAGCATTTATCGGCGGCATTGTGGGCGCATTCTTCGCCATCCCCGGCCTGCTGTTAGGCCCTCTGATTGGCGCAGCCAGCGGCGAATTCATCGCCCGCAAAGACAGTTGGCAGGCAGGCAAAGTCGGCATCGGTACGTTTATCGGCTTTATCATCGGTACGGTTGCCAAAATCGGCTGCGCACTGACCATTATGCTGACTGTCCTATCCGTATGGCTGGCTTCGTTTTTCTAAGCCATATCTTCAAAACCAAAGGTCGTCTGAAAATTCAGACGACCTTTGGTTTTTGAACGCTTATTTGTTACAGCAGGCTTTGTATTTCTTACCGCTGCCGCAAGGGCAAGGGTCGTTGCGTCCGGTTTTGTCGCCTTCGCGGCGTACCGTTTGCGGTTTGTTGATGATTGCCTGCCAATACCAATAAATATCCAGCAACACATGCGGCAGCTCGGATTCGAGCTGGGCGAGTTCTTTTTCGGTCAGGTGCAGGATGATTTCGCCGTTTCGCTCTTCATCGTAAATCCCGCCCAAGGCCATAATCGGATAGAACAAATCTTCAAATTCTTCCTGATCAACCGCCTCAAACCAATCGGTCGGAACGATATCCAAAGCATAGAGATAAGCGTTACACCAAGTATAAACATCGGGATTGGAGGCGGCATCTTCGTATAACCACAAATCGGGCAGCATTTTTTTACTGAGTTTGATGCGCAAATCCGCTGCCAAACCGATGACCAAACGCTCGATTTCGGTGCGCTCTTTGGCATCAAATAAGGATTCGTCGCCCAAAACTTCAGGCAGCCAGTCATTCGGGTTCAGCGCATCGGGACCGCTCAACAAAGCCATCATAAACGCCTGCACCTCATCGCAGCGCATGGTGTTGTGGTGTTCCGATTTGGCATCGAGCAGCTCCATCAGGCGTACGCGCGACGCTTCGTCAAATGCTTGCAATTGCATGGTTATTCCTTAATTTTAAATGGTATGTTTATAGTGGATTAACTTTAAACCAGTACGGCGTTACCTCTCCTTGTCCTGATTTAAATTTAATCCACTATAATCTCTGAGGGGTCGTCTGAAAACGGTTTAGCCGATACGTTGGCGCATTTGCTCGAAAAGGCATACGGTTGCCGCCATGGCGACGTTTAACGACTCGGTCTGTCCCAGCATCGGGATTCTGACGCTGCCGTCGACTTTTTCCAAAATTTCCCGACTCACGCCGCTGCCTTCATTGCCGAAAACCCAAGCGCAAGGAGCATTTAAATCCAGTTGGTACAAGTCGGAAGGGTTTCGCCCGTCTAAAGCGGTCGCCCATATTTTGTCCTGATAAGCATCCAGCCACTGCGGTAGAAAAACGCGGCTGTATATGCCCAACAGAAAATGCGCCCCCATACCCGCACGCAATACTTTGGGCGACCAAATATCGACGCATTCCTTACCCAACACAATCTGCCTGATGCCCGAAGCTGCTGCGCTGCGTAAAACCGTCCCGACATTGCCCGGGTCTTGCAGCCTGTCCAACACCACGCAGTCGCCGTTTAAAGGCAAATCACCTTGCGGCGGAATCTCTATCCAAGTTATCACATCGTCAGCATCGTTCAGACTGGTGATTTTAGACAAGGCTTCGTTTCCGACCCAAGTAATACCATCTTCGTCCAAACTACTGATTAAATTTCGGATTTCAGGATGCGTGTTTTTACTTTCGGGCAAATACACTTGCTTGGGCGTGTATCCCGCCTCTAAATAGACCTGCAAAAGATGCACGCCTTCCAACACGGTTTGCCCGTATTCCCGGCGTGCTTTAGATTGTGTCAACAGCTTGGACAAATGCTTGAGCTGCTCGTTTTGCGCGGAGGTAATCAATTTCATGTGCCGCATTATATAGCGGATTCAAATAAAAAGGATACAGCTCAATACCGTCCGACTTTGTTCAACCCGCTTTTTCAGACGACCTCAAGATGCGTCCGGTCAAAAACAAAATCCCTGCCCGAATAGCTCGGGAAGGGATTTCTCTACTTGATGGAAATCTGTATCTCTATGCAGCTTAATGAACGACGGAATCCTGTTGAACCTGCGTTTCGGTTCGAACCGTAGTCTGACTCACACCTTTGTCATTCTTTGCGGATTCAGGCATTACCACGGCATCCGAAGCATTTTTGGCTGTCGGATTGGCGGCTACGGGTACGATATTTTCCTGTTGGTTTTTAGTTTCAACAGCTTTTTCAGCAACCATGCCTGAAGAGTCGCCCTTCACTTGCGGACCGAATTGCCATACGGCCACGGCAACCGCTGCCACGCTGGCGGCGACGGCGAAGGATTTGAAGAAGGAACTGTTCGCAGCCTGTACTTCCTTAACAACAGGCATCACAGCGGCAACTTCGGCTTCATGACGCTGTTTGTGTTCTTCGCTGATTTCCGCAAGCGTAGCGGTAAATGCCGCGCTTTGCATGAAATCCGCATCACGCCCTGTCCCTTCTTTATAGCGCATGCAATCGCCTAACAGATGGTACTCGTACCACGCTTCGGCAGCGGCATCGTCGGACAACAGACGGTCAAGCATTTCTTCGCTTACTTGGTCTCCATCCATCAGTATGGAAACATATTCTCTTGTTGTATCCATAGTTGTTACCATTTTTTTACCACCTTTGATTTTCAGAGGTTTCCAGCAGCGGCCTCAAATCTTTTGCTATTACTTCCCGCGCCCTGAAAATACGGGAGCGGACCGTTCCTATCGGACAATCCATAATTTTGGCTATTTCCTCGTAAGACAAACCGTCCATTTCCCGCAGGGTAATGGCTTTGCGTAAGTCTTCGGGCAAATGCGAAATTGTTGATTCGACTGTTTGCAGGATTTCCCGATTGATCATTTCAGCTTCCGGCGTATGGTAATCCGCAATCTGATCCGATAAATCCAAAATATCCCCGTCTTCGTTAGCAGCCTCTGCACTGACGAACGGCTGCTTTCCTGATGTTACTAAGAAATTCTTGGCTGTATTGATGGCAATCCGGTACAACCAAGTATAAAAAGCACTCTCACCCCGGAAATTCGGCAAGGCCCGATAAGCCCTAATCATTGCCTCTTGAGCCACATCATTGACTTCGTGTTCGTCTTTGACAAAACGGGAAATCAATCGAATGAGCCGACGCTGATATTTGGACATCAGCAACTCGAATGCTTTTTGTTCGCCCTTCTGCGCGCGCTCTACCAAGGCCTGATCAATCTGGCGATCATTCATATCTTACCTTTTATAATAACTGCATTATAAGCTATAAAATAGTAAAGCGTGCCGTGCCAGTTAAAGACAACTGCCGCCGTATTTAGTTCCATTTATATCTCAAAAATTTTCCGTAAACCGGTAAAAAACCGTCAAACCCTTGAAAATCGTGGCTTACCGTAAGGTTAACAATAGCAATGCAGTTTCCGTCAGTATTTGTGATAATCGGCCAGCATTTTCTGACGAACGGTACGATATGGTTTTCTTGCAACACTTTCTTAACGTTTTTATACAAAAAACCTACATTCATCATATCATCACTGCCCGCCGTCCGAATGATTCCTTCTTCTTCCAAGACCGATTCGGGCAATCCGTTGCGGTGCGGCACTAGAAAAAATCCGTTTTCTTGGAGAATATCTTTCAGACGACCTCTGACTTCTTTTCCCTTTATCCAATCCGCGTCTGCAAACTGGCTTTGTTTCAATATAAATAAAAAATCCCGGTATAAACATACCGATGTTTCGCCGAACTGCCATTGTGCAGTTTCTGCTTCCAACAGTATCCGCGCGAAATCCGCCAGCTTTCTCGGAGAACTTTCCACAATCCCATTCTCCTTAAAAAAACGCCAAAGAATCCGGCTGCGGCGTGCTTCGCTGAATGTCTGCCAACGGCTGACTTGGAAACGCCCGCTTTGACAAACCGTCTGATAATCCGCATCGACAACTTCGTCCAAAATCGCCAAATCTGTTTGTAACGAACGGATGTTGGCACAAACATGACGGTCGAAATTCGGAATGCGCTCCCGCCAAACCGGCAACGCCTCGTAACGCATCCAATTCCTTAAAAAAGCTGTATCGGCGTTACTTTCATCTTCGATGTTCGGCAGATTGCAGGCAGCGGCGTAGCTTTCCAATTCTTTTCGGGAAAACGTCAGCAGCGGCCGCCAAATTTGCGTTTCCTCATCCAGCTTGCGCCATGGCGGCATAGCGGCAAGTGCTTTGATACCGCCGCCGCGAACCGCCGCGAGCATGAATGTTTCAATTTGGTCATCCTGATGGTGCGCCAACGCGATGATGCCGGAGGGGTCGTCTGAAAACGCCTGATAACGCGCTTTCCGTGCGGCGGCTTCGATTCCCAAGCCGTCTTTTTTGACTTCAACTTTTACGCTTCTGAACGGCACATTCCATTCTTGGCATAAGCGTGTGCAAAACCCCAGCCAGTCATCCGCATTGCGGCTCAATCCGTGATGAACGTGCAAAGCGTGTACGTCCAATCCAAGCTCTTCCCGCAAACACGCGAGCATATGCAGCAACACCACCGAATCCAAACCACCGCTCAATCCGACCGTTACCGTACAACCATCAGGAAGCGAACGCGCCGAAAGACGCAAGGTTTCCAACAAACTGCGGCATTGAGGCGGAAGGTTTTCAGACGACGTCGGGTTCATATGGCGTAATCTATGCTGTCGGCAAGGCAAGTTCTTAGAAATGAAAAAGCAGGCAGGGGGGGCTTCTGCCTGCTTTTCTACACATTAATTGTTTACTTATCCGTAAACTTACCGTAAGCCATAATCCGGTCGAAACGGCGCGCCAGTAAGTCCGCCATCGGCATATTTTGCGCTTCGTGCAATTGGGTTTCCAACACCGTTTTGACGTTTTTCATGGTCGTTTCAAAGTCTCGGTGCGCCCCACCCAAAGGTTCGCTGATCACGCTGTCAATCAAATCCAATTCTTGCAGGCGTTTGGCGGTAATGCCCAAGGCTTGCGCGGCATCTGCCGCTTTTTCAGCGGTTTTCCACAGAATGGAAGCGCAACCTTCCGGAGAGATAACCGAGTAAGTCGAATATTGCAGCATATTGACGTAATCGCCGACCGCAATCGCCAGCGCGCCACCGGAACCACCCTCGCCGATAATGGTACACAAAACCGGCACACGCAGGCGGGTCAATTCGTATAGGTTGCGTCCGATGGCTTCGGACTGACCGCGCTCTTCCGCGCCGATGCCCGGATACGCGCCCGGCGTATCGACAAAAGTCATCACGGGAATATTGAATTTCTCGGCGGTCTGCATCAGGCGCAACGCTTTACGGTAGCCTTCAGGGCGCGGCATACCGAAATTGCGGCGGATTTTTTCTTTGGTGTCACGGCCTTTTTGATGGCCGATAACCATCACGCTTTGTCCGTTGAAGCGCGCCAAACCGCCGACGATGGCATGGTCGTCTGAATAATGGCGGTCGCCGTGCAACTCTTCAAAATCGGTGAAAATGGCTTGGATGTAATCTAAGGTGTAAGGACGTTGGGGATGGCGTGAAACCTGCGAAATCTGAGCGGGCGTCAGCTTGTTGAAAATCGATTTTGTCAGGTCGTTGCTTTTCTTCTGCAATCTGGCGATTTCATCGGAAATATCGACGGCGGATTCGCCCTGCACAAAGCGCAACTCTTCGATTTTATTGGTTAATTCAGCGATGGGTTGTTCAAAATCCAAAAAAACTGGTTTCATAGGGTGAAGCTCTCGGTAGGGACGCTGCCGCTATCATACGCCAATCAGGCATATTTGGCAGCATTTCTCATGGAGGATATGCCGTGCAAAACGGCAGATAATCGGGCGGATGCCTTTTCAGACGACCTTTTACGGATGATATAGTATATCTGCACTAAACAAATGAAGTGCCGTATCTTATGATAAACTTCCATTCAGTTCAATCATTTCAAACAGGCTATGAAAAACGAACACGACACTACGGCGATGCGGCTCGACAAATGGCTTTGGGCCGCGCGCTTTTTCAAAACCCGCGCGCTGGCTCAAAAACATATCGAATTGGGCAGGGTTCAGGTCAACGGCGCCAAAGTCAAAAACAGCAAAAACATCAGCGCAGGCGACATCATCGACCTGACGCTCAATTCACTGCCTTACAAAATCAAAGTATTGGCACTCAACCACCAGCGCCGCCCCGCCCCCGAAGCGCGTCAGCTTTATGAAGAAGACATGAAAACCGCCGCCGAACGCGAAGCGCAGAAACAACTCGACCAAGCAAGCCGCATCAGCGCGGCGTATCCCGACGGCAGACCGACCAAACGCGACCGCCGCCAACTCGACCGCATGAAGCGCGACAGCTGGTAGTGTTTTATTAAATCCGTTTCATTTGCCGAAATCCCTACCTGCTACCTGCATCTGCCATGCGTGCGCGCCAACCGCGCAGCATGGGGTTTTGTGGAGCAGCAGCGCGACCATTTCTATTTGGATTTGGGACTGGATTTTCCCGCCATTCAAAGCGAATGGGACTGCGTGTTCCGCGCCTACTGCCTGCCTAGCGACCTGCAATAGGGCGATGATGAGACCGAAGAACATTTTTTGTGACATCCTGAGCGCCATGTTAATGATGCTTTACCTACCCGCATACGCGCTGGCACAACCGCAGTCCACCATAATGGAACAAAATCATGCTACTGCCTGAAGCCGCCTGCCCCAAAACGATAAACAACGCACCGAACTGCTGCAAAAATATTTTTCAACAGCCACATCGCCGATGCGCGACGCAGGCTGTTAAAGGGCATTGACATACTGTATTTCGTATTGGATAAGGGCAACCATGCTAAACGCCTCCCTCTGTGCACTGATAGATGAAATCACCACACAGCCCCACACCGATGAAACGAAACAGCAAAACGCGTAGGTCGTGCAAGCATTTTACTGCGAAATAGTGGACTTCCTGTAATCGGTTCTGCCGCAAATGTCTTACCCCTTTCAGCTTAATCCAGCCAAAACAAGCCGCAAACAAGTTTAATCCCCTTCTGATTCCTTTAAACCGTATAACCATCCGAACATGAAAAAAGCCCTTGTTATCATCATTATCATACATGGCATATTTTTGATTTTTTTATTTAAGTTTAATTTCTGGATGTTTGACAGCATGAGCCGGACGTTTACACCGCTTTCTTTTGCCTCTTTGGAGCTGTACGGCAAAATATTGTCGGGCATCCGGATATCATGAAATACCGCCGACTGCATGCGGAAGGCGTTCCGCTTTATATTCCCAATACGGACACGTCCACGCAAGCCGAGCAGGCGGAATTGGCCGAATATTTTTTAAACACAATAACGACCAAAGCAACCGAATTGCGCAGCGGTCAAGAGGGCAAATCGGCGGCGGATGATGAAGCTGGCCAGGATTATTACCGCTTTGTCATCATCTCGTTTATCAGCCTAATCGCGTCCTTATTCTTTATCGGCATCAATGTCGGCCTGATTTTGATAGAAATAAGCCGTTATTGGTTTAATGAAAAACAGCTTAAACTGATACGGTTGGGATTATTTGCATTATTCATTGCCCTGCCGTTCATGGTGGGTACTCACCATTTTGAAATGGAGAGCATCATCGGCGCCATTGTAAACTGGGGCTATTTTTACCAAACCATACTGGCCGCTATTTTTACGGCGTAAATGCAAAAAACGGCAGAAAAAACGCTGATGTTTCAGGCAGCCTGCACGATACGGAACAAAAATGCACGACCTGTTTTACTGCAACCTTGTGGGCGACGATACCGGACGCTGCCTTACCCTTGCCGCCGCGCTCCAAAACGCGCCTGACTTTGTGTTGCAGGAACAAATTTTCGCGCCCGAAGCCGATATTTTCTGCTTTGTGTTCCTGCCCGTACAAAAATCCTTCCGCTTCAAATGTGATTTTGTTTATGGGCAGACCATCAACAGCGGCGAATATTGGACATTGGGTGAGGCGGCAAAGCTGCAAAACGCCGTGAATCAAATTGCAGGCCCGCTGTTCCAAACGAAATGAAAACAGAATACGGCAATATCCCAAAAGCAGCCTGCACCCAACCGACTACCCAAACCGTGAAACCCCTAAACCTAAATTTGTCGCATGAAATGCCGGCGGCGGCTCATGCGCCGAAATCTGGCGCACATTCGACAGACGTGTACAATAACGAAATCGAAACTTGGCATTTTACCGATGCGCAAGTCACCTACAACCATACGGCTTCGACAATAGTCCGCTGCAAGACCTCGATGCGCAGCAGAACGGATATATTTGAAACTCCGCCAAAAACAAGTCATCCGTTTTTATAGTGGATTAACTTTAAACCAGTACGGCGTTACCTCTCCTTACCGTACTACCTGTACTGTCTACGGCTTCGTCGTCTTGTCCTGATTTAAAGTTAATCCACTATATTATTATTTCACGCAACTGACTTGACGGTTTTACCCGTCCGTTGTGTTGAGACTCCTACCTGAAACCGCCGATTTCCGTAAAGTTGAAACGCATCAGAATCAGGTATAATCCATCCCTATTTCATTTTCAGACGACCTTGAGCCATTTAAGGATATCCCCATGAGCAAGAAACGCGTCCTCACCGGCGTAACCACCACCGGCATCCCGCATCTGGGCAACTACGTCGGCGCCATCCGCCCTGCCGTCCGCGCGGCGCAAAACCCCGATACTGAATCCTTCCTCTTCCTCGCCGACTACCACGGCATCATCAAATGCCACGAGCCGGAGATGATTCACCAATCCACCCAAGCCGTTGCCGCCACCTGGCTTGCCTGCGGGCTCGACCCCGAGCGCACCACCTTCTACCGTCAAAGCGACATTCCCGAAGTGATGGAATTGAACTGGATTTTGACCTGCATCACCGCCAAAGGCCTGATGAACCGCGCCCACGCCTACAAAGCCGCCGTGCAGGCAAACGCTGAAAACAATCAGGAAGACCACGACCACGGCGTAGAAATGGGTCTGTACAGCTACCCCATCCTGATGACCGCCGACATTCTGATGTTCAACGCCAACGAAGTGCCCGTCGGTCGCGACCAAATCCAACACGTCGAAATGGCGCGCGACATCGCCGGACGCTTCAACCACCGCTTCAAAGAAGTCTTCACCCTGCCCGAAGTGAAAATCGACGAAAACGTCGAACTCTTGGTCGGTTTGGACGGACGCAAAATGTCCAAATCCTACGGCAACACCATTCCGCTTTGGGAAAACGACAAGAAAACCCAAAAATCGGTCAACAAAATCATCACCAACATGAAAGAGCCGGGCGAGCCGAAACAGCCCGACGAAAGCCCCTTGTTTGAAATCTACAAAGCCTTCTCCACGCCGTCTGAAACCGCAGCATTCACACAAATGCTTGCCGAAGGCTTGGCATGGGGCGAAGCAAAAAAACTCTTGGCCGCCAAAATCAACGCCGAGCTGGCTGAACCGCGCGAACGCTACAACGCGCTGACCGCCAACCCTTCGCAAATCGAAGACATCCTGCAGACAGGCGCCGCCAAAGCGCGCAAAGAAGCGCGCGAACTGCTGGACAAAGTACGCGACGCCGTCGGCATCCGCCCATTGAAGTAAATCTCAAAAGGTCGTCTGAAAAAGCAGCCCGCTATTTTCAGACGACCTTTTCCTGTTTAAAACAAGGAATATCCGATGAAAGCCTTTCCGATTCTCTTATCCGCCCTCCTGCTTGCCGCCTGCGGCAAATCCGAAGCTCCTGCCGAGCCCGCCCAAAATGCCGCCGAAGCCGCGCCAAAGCCCGCGTTTAAAGTCAAATACATCGACAACAACGCCATCGCAAGCTTGGATTTAGGACAAAGCAGCGAAGGCAAAACCAACGACGGCAAAAAACAAATCAGCTATCCGATTAACGGCTTGTCCGAACAAAACGTCATCCAACTGATCGGCAACCACCCCAACGACTTGGAAGTCATCAGCGGCAAATGTATGGAAACCGGCGACAAAGGCGAGCCTTTAGGCTGGACTGAAAACGGCAAATGCCATGCCTTGTTTGCCAAACTGGTCGGCAACATTGCCGAAGACGGCAGCAAACTGACAAGCTACCTCCTCTCCCACGCCGCCCTGCAACCCTATCAGGCAGGCAAAAGCGGTTATGCCGCCGTTCAAAACGGCCGCTACATCCTCGAACTCGACAGCGAAGGAATGTTCTACTTCCGCCGCCGCCACTATTGACCGAGCGGGTGCTGCCTATGACCGTACACACCTTAATCCGCGCCCTGCCTAAAGCCGAATTGCACGTCCATATCGAAGGCACGTTCGAGCCGGAATTGATGTTCGCCATCGCCGAGCGCAACGGCGTTTCCATTCCCTATGCGGATGTGGACGCCGTGCGCCGCGCTTACGATTTTCACAACCTGCAATCCTTCCTCGATATTTACTACGCTGCGGCGGCGGTCTTGCTCCACGAGCAGGATTTTTACGACCTGACCACCGCCTACTTCGCCCGCTGCCGCGAGGACAACGTCGCCCACACCGAAATCTTCTTCGACCCGCAAACCCATACCGCGCGCGGCGTACCGTTTGAAACCGTCATCAACGGCATTACCCGTGCACGTCTGGAAGCGCAGGAAAAATGGGGCATTTCCAGCAGGCTGATTATGTGTTTCCTGCGGCATTTGAGCGAAGAGTCCGCGTTTGAAACGCTTGCCCAAGCGCAGCCTTTCAGACGACATATCGACGGCATCGGACTGGATTCGGGCGAACTCGGCAACCCGCCCTCGAAATTCGAGCGCGTCTTCGCCCAAGCCCGCGCGCAAGGTTTTCCCGCCGTCGCCCATGCCGGCGAAGAAGGCCCGCCCGAATACGTTTGGGAAGCGTTGGATTTGCTGAAAGTCGTCCGCATCGACCACGGCGTACGTTCCGAAGAAGACGAAACCCTTATGCAGCGTCTGATTGCCGAACAAATGCCCCTGACCGTCTGCCCATTGAGCAACCTCAAACTCAAAGTCGTCGGCGACCTGTCCCGGCACAACCTGCGCCGCATGCTTGAGCGTGGCGTATTGGTTACCGTCAATTCAGACGACCCCGCCTACTTCGGCGGCTACCTCAACCAAAATTTCATCGAACTTGCCGACGCATTGGATTTGAATGAAGCAGACATCCGCACCTTGTGCAAAAACTCGTTCAAAGCCTCGTTTTTAAACGAGGAAGAAAAAGCAAAACGGTACGCCGAAATCGACGGCATCCATGTTTAGACACAAAGCCGACCTGAAAAACAATCCGGTCGGCTTTGTTTTTATCTAAAAATGCAAATCCTCTAACCACAGCCAATTCCCTACCAAACCACTCAACTATCCGCCCGAAATCTGTTAAAATACCGACCTATCCTAATAAATACAGCATCAAAAGGCACACAATCATGGCTCTTTTGCAGATTTCCGAACCCGGCATGTCCGCCGCTCCGCATCAACACCGCCTCGCCGTCGGCATCGACTTGGGTACGACCAACAGCCTGGTTGCCACCGTCCGCAGCGGCAGCCCGGTTTGTCTGACCGATATTGACGGACGCACCACCCTGCCCTCCGTCGTCCGTTACGGCGAAGGCGATGCCGTCGAAGTCGGCAAAGCCGCCCTCGCCGCCCAAAAAACCGACCCGCTGAACACCATCAGCTCCGCCAAACGCCTGATTGGCCGCACGCTTGCCGACCTCGCTCAGGACGCGCAATACCTGCCCTACCGGTTCACGCCCAATGAACGCGTGGTCGAGCTGAACACCCGCCAAGGTGCCAAAACGCCTATCGAGGTGTCGTCTGAAATCCTCAAAGCCCTCAAATCGCGTGCCGAAGAAACTTTAGGCGGCGATTTGGTCGGTGCCGTCATTACCGTTCCCGCCTATTTCGACGATGCCCAACGCCAAGCCACCAAAGATGCCGCGCGTTTGGCAGGCTTGAACGTATTGCGCCTGCTCAACGAGCCGACCGCCGCCGCGATTGCCTACGGGCTGGACAACGCCTCGGAAGGCACGTTTATCGTTTACGACTTGGGCGGCGGCACATTCGACGTCTCCGTATTGCAACTGACCAAAGGGCTGTTTGAAGTCAAAGCCACCGGCGGCAACAGCGCATTGGGCGGCGATGATTTCGACCACCGCCTGTTCTGCCACCTGCTCGAACAAAACGACCTTTCCAAACTCAACGAGCGCGACAGCCAGCTTCTGCTTTCCCTTGTCCGCGCCGCCAAAGAACAACTGACCAGCCAAACCGAAGCCGTCGTTGAAGCCACGCTTTCAGACGGCCGCAAAATCCATACCGTCATTACCCGCCAAGAATTTCACCACCTGACGCAAAATCTGGTGCAAAAAACCATAGAGCCGGTCAAACAGGCACTGAAAGACGCGGGCGTGACCAAAGCCGACATCAAAGGCGTGATTATGGTCGGCGGTTCCACCCGTATGCTGCACGTTCAACAAGCAGTCGCTACCTTCTTTGGACAAACCCCGCTGAACAACCTCAACCCCGACGAAGTTGTCGCGCTCGGCGCCGCCATACAGGCGAACGTCCTTGCCGGCAACAAAACCGACGGCGAATGGCTGCTGCTGGACGTTACCCCCCTGTCGCTCGGTTTGGAAACCTACGGCGGCCTTGCCGAAAAAATCATCCCGCGCAATTCCACCATTCCCACCGCGCGCGCGCAGGACTTTACCACCTTCAAAGACGGTCAAACCGCCATGACGATACACGTCGTACAAGGCGAGCGTGAACTCGTTTCCGACTGCCGCAGCCTTGCCAAATTCACCCTGCGCGGCATTCCGCCCATGACCGCAGGCGCGGCGCGTATCCGCGTTACCTTCCAAGTTGACGCCGACGGCCTGCTGTCCGTTTCCGCCCAAGAACAAAGCACCGGCGTACAGGCGCAAATCGAAGTCAAACCTTCCTACGGCTTGGACGACGACACCATCACCCAAATGCTCAAAGACAGCATGAGCAACGCCGCCGAAGACATGGCGGCACGCGCCCGTGCCGAAGCCGTGGTCGAAGCCGAAAGCCTGACCGACGCCGTCAACGCCGCCCTTGAGTTGGATAGCGATTTGCTGGATGCCGAAGAGCTTGCACAAATCCAGCGAGACATCGCCGATTTGCAAGGTCGTCTGAAAGACGGCAACGCCGAAGACATCCGCGCCGCCGTCGCCAAACTCAGCCGCAGCACCGACAACTTCGCCGCCAAACGCATGAACCGCAACATCCAACGTGCGCTGACAGGGCAAAGTGTCGATAATATTTGACGGCAAACAGTTTCAGACGACCTCGAAAGACACAAAGGTCGTCTGAAAAAATTCAAACACTATTTTTCAGACGCCCCCATCCCATGCAAAACCCCTCCATCCCCCAAGACTGGAACGTTTATTTCAGCCGCATTGGCGACGCACCCGCCGCCTTACGCATCAACCTTGCCTTAATCGAAGTCGCGCCACTGGCGGAGTATCCGCAACATGTGCGCGTCAGCATGAAATTGGAACAAACCAACGAACACGGCTTCCCGACGCCCGAAGAAAGCGAAGCGGTTTACGACATCGAAGACCAAATCGACCGACTGGCGGGCAACGACAACATCCCCACAGGCATAGTCACCACAAACGGCGCGGCAAATTGGCATTTTTACAGCCGAGATGCCGAAACCTTCGCCCAAGCCTGCCGTAACTTGCTGACACAAAACGACCGTGTTTGCGACATCACAATCAGCGAAGATGCCGAATGGTCGTTTTATCAAGAATTCCTGTATCCGGACAGCTACGAGTTGCAAGCCATCCGCAACGAACAGGTTTTACGCCGTTTCCGACAAGACGGCGACCGCCTCGATAAGCCCCGCCCCATCGATCACTGGCTGTTTTTCCACACCGAAGCAGACCTGAACGCCGCAGCCGCCAAAGTCGGCACATTAGGCTATACCGTCAGCGACAGCGGCCGCATCGAGCAGGAAGAAGACCATCCGAGCTACCGCCTGCAACTTTCCAAAAACGCCCCGCTCACCGACATCGACAACGACACATGGGAGTTGATCGATATCGCCCAAGAAAACAACGGCGACTACGACGGCTGGGGCAGCATATTAGTCCAATAAAGCATCAGGTCGTCTGAAAACACACCGGCAGTCCCGTTCAGACGACCCGCATCCACTTTGACCTTAGGAGAATCCCATGAGCGAATCCATTGTTTACGGCATCGATCAGGAAAATGAACTCATGAACCGCGCCTTCGAACAGGCACGTTCCACATTCAAATATTTCTGGCGCGAGCTGTATTGGGAAAACCGCCGCATCATACCCGCCTTGGATTTTGCCATGGTCAAAGTACCTTTTTTCCAAGACAGCGAAGACGGCGAAATTTGCGAACATATGTGGATAAACGACATCTACTTCGACGGCCTCCACATTTACGGCACGCTGGTCAACGAACCCAACGACCTGACCAATGTAGAACAAGGCGAAAGCGTCTGCGTTCCGGTTGACGACATCAGCGACTGGATGTTCCTGTGTAACGGCATCCCCTACGGCGGCTTCACCGTACAGGCAGTCCGCATCCAAATGACGCCGCAAGAGCGCGCAGAACACGATGCCGCATGGGGCATCGACTTTGGCGATCCCGAAGAAGTCTTACTGGTTTACGAAGAAAAAGAACACCCCGAAAATCTGGACGAACATCCGATGTGCCGAAACTGTCTGGACGACTTCCGCCAACAGCTGGCACAAAACCCGGATTACCTGCGCGAACAAGACGAAGACGGCTACACACCGCTCCATCACGAAGCCATCGCAGGCAACGCGCCCCTGGTCAAAGCCATGCTCGAATTGGGTGCAGACCCGGCCGCCACCACGCAAGAAGGACTGACCGCCCTAGACTTTGCCCGCCTTATGGACTGGCAAAACGTCATCGAGATACTCGAACCACGCCACTAAACCATAGGTCGTCTGAAAAGGGAACACTAACTGATTTGTTACAAAACACCTGGAGGAAATCTTTAGCGTATACCAACAGAGTACAACATTGATAATATTTAACTTACAAATTAAGGTTAAAGGTAATGAAAGAATATGAAAATCAGTTTATTGCTATAAAAGATGCATTAAATTCAAAAGAACCTACTAATAAAAAACAAGTCTTTCCTCTGCGCAATGTTTTAGAATGGTTCGAGGCATCTAGAAGAGGAGCAAAGATAACCCATAAAATTCGTTATGAATTAGGAAAATATGAGTTAATTACCGAACCAGATTTTGAACAAGCAAACATAAATGGGACTGTTACATTTAAAAAGGCCTCATCTAAAACCTCTTCAAATAATTTTAATATAGACCCTAGTCATAAAATTGAGAGACTAGATGCCGCAAATAAAAAACCTATTTCCATTACACGAACAGAGCCACTATCTAAAGCTTTAACTATTATGCTCTTAAATGATTTTTCCCAACTACCTGTTATGCAAAATGAAAGGAGAGTAAATGGTTTTATCAGTTGGAAAACTATTGGAGAAAAACTGATTACTACTAAGTCGTTAGATATATCCCAAAAAACTGTTTCAGATTTTATGTCTGAGGATATCATTATAGTTACTAAAAATGAAACAATTTTCAGTGTTTTAACAAAAATCCCACAAAATGATTTTGTATTAATTAAAGACTCCACAAACAATGAAGAAATTATTGGAATTGTAACAGTCAATGATTTAAATGAACAATTTCATTTGCTTTCAAAACCTTTCTTACTTATAAGTGAAATAGAAAATGGCATACGCCATATTCTTGACAAAATTGACCTATCAGATGAAGAGCTAAAAAAAGCAAAAAAGCCTGATAGTTCAGAAGAAATAGAATCAATTGCTGATCTAAACTTTGGGGGCTATCAAACTATTTTAGGTAATTCTGAAATTTGGAAGAGGCTCAATTTAAACCTGGATAGACAAGAATTTATAAAAACACTGGATAAAATTCGTGAAATTAGAAATGATGTTATGCATTTCGACCCTGATGGTTTAGATAAAAACAGTATTGAATTACTAGAAGAATTTTCTCATTTTCTTAAATCATTAAGAAAATGTTTAATTGAAAAATGATTTAAATACTAAATGAGACTCTGGCACCAAACCCTCATCCCCCTGCTCCCCCGCGCCCAGCTTTTAGGACAACACCGCGAATGTGCCGCCCTGCGCGGAGCAGGCTGGGGCAAGCCGCACGCGACGGTAAACTATGTTTTCACCCATTCGCCTGACAAGCTCTATCTGTATCACGCGCTGATTATGGAAGAAATGGAAAAACGCGGTTACAAACCCGACCCGCTGTGGAAAGACCCGCTGTACCGCGGCAAAGCAGTTACCCCTTATCCCGCACACGATATCGAAGCCGCCGATTCGCCGATTTACCCCGAACATAATGATGCTTATCTGGACGAATGTCTGGAAAATTTAAAAAACAAAGGCATCGTGTTATAAACGGTTTCAGACGACCCTTTCATCACAAAAGGTCGTCTGAAAATTACCCACAAACCCTATCCACCCATTACAAGAGACAATAAAAATGCCCAAAATCACCGTACTCCCACACGCCGTATTATGTCCCGAAGGTGCAGTCATCGAAGACGCACCCGAAGGCAAAACCGTCCTTGACGTGCTGCTCGACCACGACATCGAAGTCGATCACGCCTGTGAAAAATCCTGCGCCTGCACCACTTGCCACGTCATCATCCGCAAAGGCTTCGACAGCTTGGAAGAGCCGAGCGAGCTTGAAGAAGACCTGCTCGACCAGGCATGGGGCTTGGAAGCCGACTCGCGCCTGAGCTGTCAGGCAGTGGTTGCCGACGAAGACTTGGTGGTGGAAATCCCCAAATACACCATCAACCACGCGCGCGAAGATCATTGATGCAAAGAGGTCGTCTGAAACGGATACAGCAATGTTCAGACGTCCCCTGCCAAATTTTGAGCAAACAAAAAGTCGTCTGAAACTGCCTTACCGACCGTTTTCAGACGACCTTCCGTCAAATCGCTGCCAAATCGTTTATTTGGAACGTGGAACGACAAACCTTAAGCGGGATACTTTCATCGAAGCGACGGTTTGCGCAACAGGGTAATTTTCCACTCTGCCTTTGGCGTTCAGCATACTGAGGCTGCTGCCATGACGGGTAATGATGCTCTTAGGTTCGGGCTTCGGTGCCGGTTCGTTTTTTGCTGCGGTTGTGACGGATTTCGGCGGTTCGGGGACATATCCCGCCAAGCCGAAGCGTTTGATGATTTTGTTTGCGGCATCCATATAACGTTGTTTTGCTTCTTCGTTTTCCACCGCCATATCGTCAAGCGCCACAGACACGTCGTTGCCGCAGCCGACAATGCGTTCCGCAATACGCGAATACACCATCCAGCGTTTCAAACGCAAAGCGCCCGCATCTTCGTCCGGCGCAGCGGCATCCAAAGCAATCATGCCGTAACGCTTGCCATAACGGAGGCGCAGCGAAAGCCGCTTCAGCCCCTCGCTCTCGTCCAGCATCTGATAAAGCTCGCGGATAAGCAGCAGCAGGCGGTCGAACACGCCCGCTTTAGCAAGATAATTAGGATCATCGGAGGCGAGCGCGTAAATAAGTTTGGATAATTTGGCATTGAGTGCGTTGTTCATCGATTTTCCTGTTATTCATACTATAATGGATTTCTTTAAGAACCATTCCAAATGATTTGGTTGCATGACAAAGTGTAAATTTTCCTTAGTGAAAGTCAGAAAAATGTATTAACGTACGCCTTGAAAATATTACATAGGAAAATACCATATGCGATTTCAGACGCATTAATCATTGCCGACACGAATTTTCCCCAAAGCATTAAAACCTAAACAAGCCATCCCGAATCAACCCATTCGGACACTCCAAAAGGAACGACATCATGAAATGGACAGACACCCAACGCATCGCTGAGGAACTCTACGACCTGCACGGCGACAGCATCGACCCGAAAACCGTTCGCTTCACCCAACTGCGCGACCTGATTATGGCGCTGCCCGACTTCGACGACGATCCCGCACGCTGCGGCGAACGCATCCTCGAAGCCGTACAACAGGCATGGATTGAAGAGGCTGAGTGAGGCAACATCATTTGCAAGCTAAAAACCAAGATGTCGTCTGAAAATTTTTCAGACGACGTTTGAATGGGTTGATAGCCAACTCAAGCACAAAACATCTATTGCTTTTGCTTTACCAACAAGAATACAAGCCATTGAAATCCATTTAATTTCAAAGTATTCCCACACATCAGAATATGTATTTTCTCCCCGGCTTGCCCTCATGTGAATAGAGGCAAACATAATGGCAACCATATTAAAATAATTCATAAACTTTCTGAAAATTTTGAATTTGACTCATACACAAGGCAAATTTATCATACAAGCCTGAAAACGTTTAAAAAAGACAACCGAGGTACACAGCCAATGAGTTACGCAAAAGAAATCAATGCGTTAAACAACAGCCTTTCCGACTTGAAAGGCGACATCAACGTTTCGTTCGAATTTTTCCCGCCGAAAAACGAACAAATGGAAACCATGCTGTGGGACTCCATCCATCGCCTGCAAACCCTGCATCCCAAATTCGTATCCGTAACCTACGGCGCAAACTCCGGCGAACGCGACCGTACGCACAGCATCGTCAAACGCATCCAACAGGAAACCGGCTTGGAAGCCGCGCCGCACCTGACCGGCATCGACGCCTCTCCCGACGAATTGCGCCAAATCGCCAAAGACTATTGGGACAGCGGCATCCGCCGTATTGTCGCCCTGCGCGGTGACGAGCCGCCCGGCTATGAGAAAAAACCGTTTTATGCCGAAGATTTGGTCAAACTCCTGCGCTCCGTCGCCGACTTCGACATCTCCGTAGCGGCATACCCTGAAGTGCATCCCGAAGCGAAATCTGCACAAGCCGACCTGATTAATCTGAAGCGCAAAATCGATGCAGGTGCAAACCATGTCATCACCCAATTCTTCTTCGACGTAGAACGCTACCTGCGCTTCCGCGACCGCTGCGTAATGTTGGGCATCGACGTCGAAATCGTTCCCGGCATCCTGCCTGTTACCAACTTCAAGCAACTCGGCAAAATGGCGCAAGTAACCAACGTCAAAATCCCGAAATGGCTGTCGCAAATGTATGAAGGCTTGGACGACGACCAAGGCACGCGCAATCTGGTGGCGGCAAGTATCGCCATCGATATGGTCAAAGTCCTGTCCCGCGAAGGCGTGAAAGATTTCCACTTCTACACGCTCAACCGCAGCGAGCTGACTTACGCCATCTGCCATATTTTAGGCGTGCGTCCTTAAAGCCGAAAACGGTTTCAGACGACCTCAGGGGTCGTCTGAAAAACAAAACGCCGCCCCATCCGCCCTATTCTGATTTACAATACCGACCGATTCGGATTGAACCGGTCCTTACAAAATCCAACTGGAGAGTTCAACATGACAACATTACATTTCTCAGGCTTCCCGCGTGTCGGCGCCTTCCGTGAATTGAAATTCGCCCAAGAAAAATACTGGCGCAAAGAAATCAGCGAACAAGAGCTGCTCGACGTCGCCAAAGACCTGCGCGAGAAAAACTGGAAACACCAAGCCGCCGCCAACGCCGATTACGTTGCCGTAGGCGATTTCACTTTCTACGACCACATCCTTGACCTGCAAGTCGCTACCGGCGCAATTCCCGCCCGTTTCGGCTTCGACAGCCAAAACCTGTCTTTGGAACAATTCTTCCAACTGGCGCGCGGCAACAAAGACCAATTCGCCATCGAGATGACCAAATGGTTCGACACCAACTATCACTACTTGGTGCCTGAATTCCATGCCGATACTGAATTCAAAGCGAACGCCAAACACTACGTTCAACAACTGAAAGAAGCCCAAGCCCTCGGCTTGAAAGCCAAACCGACCATCGTCGGCCCGCTGACCTTCCTGTGGGTAGGTAAAGAAAAAGGCGCAGTCGAATTCGACCGCCTGAGCCTGTTGCAAAAACTGCTGCCTGTTTACGTTGAAATCCTGAACGCTTTGGTTGAAGCCGGCGCCGAATGGATTCAAATCGACGAGCCTGCTTTGGCTGTTGACCTGCCTAAAGAATGGGTGGAAGCCTACAAAGACGTTTACGCCACTTTGAGCAAAGTAAACGCCAAAATCCTGTTGAGCACTTACTTCGGTTCTGTTGCCGAACACGCCGCATTGTTGAAAGCCCTGCCCGTTGACGGCCTGCACATCGACTTGGTACGCGCTCCCGAACAACTGGACGCATTTGCCGACTACGACAAAGTCCTGTCTGCCGGCGTTATCGACGGCCGCAACATCTGGCGCGCCAACCTGAACAAAGTTTTGGAAACTGTCGAGCCTCTGAAAGCCAAACTGGGCGAGCGTTTGTGGATTTCCAGCTCTTGCTCGCTGTTGCACACCCCATTTGACTTGTCAGTTGAAGAAAAACTGAAAGCCAACAAACCTGACCTCTACTCTTGGTTGGCATTTACCCTGCAAAAAACCCAAGAATTGCGCGTTCTGAAAGCCGCATTGAACGAAGGCCGTGATTCTGTTGCTGAAGAACTGGCCGCCAGCCAAGCTGCCGCCGATTCACGCGCCAACAGCAGCGAAATCCACCGTGCAGACGTTGCCAAACGCCTTGCCGACCTGCCTGCCAACGCAGACCAACGCAAATCACCGTTTGCCGACCGCATCAAAGCGCAACAGGCATGGTTGAACCTGCCTCTGCTGCCGACGACCAACATCGGTTCTTTCCCGCAAACCACCGAAATCCGCCAAGCACGCGCAGCCTTCAAAAAAGGCGAACTGTCTGCCGCCGATTACGAAGCCGCGATGAAAAAAGAAATCGCCTTGGTAGTTGAAGAGCAAGAAAAACTGGACTTGGACGTACTGGTACACGGCGAAGCCGAGCGTAACGATATGGTCGAATACTTCGGCGAACTGTTGAGCGGTTTCGCGTTCACCCAATACGGCTGGGTACAAAGCTACGGCTCACGCTGCGTGAAACCACCGATTATCTTCGGTGACGTAAGCCGTCCTGAAGCCATGACTGTCGCTTGGTCTACTTACGCACAAAGCCTGACCAAACGCCCGATGAAAGGCATGTTGACCGGCCCCGTAACCATCCTGCAATGGTCTTTCGTCCGCAACGACATTCCACGCTCTACCGTGTGCAAACAAATCGCACTGGCTCTGAACGACGAAGTATTGGATCTGGAAAAAGCAGGCATCAAAGTCATCCAAATCGACGAACCTGCCATCCGTGAAGGCCTGCCTTTGAAACGCGCCGATTGGGATGCCTACCTGAACTGGGCCGGCGAATCCTTCCGCCTGTCCTCTACCGGTTGCGAAGACAGCACACAAATCCACACCCATATGTGCTACTCCGAGTTCAACGACATCCTGCTCGCCATCGCAGCTATGGACGCCGACGTCATCACCATCGAGACTTCACGTTCCGACATGGAACTCTTGACTGCGTTCGGCGAATTCAAATACCCGAACGATATCGGCCCGGGCGTTTACGACATCCACAGCCCGCGCGTACCGACAGAAGCCGAAGTGGAACACCTGTTGCGCAAAGCCATCGAAGTCGTACCGGTTGAACGCCTGTGGGTGAACCCGGACTGCGGTCTGAAAACACGCGGTTGGAAAGAAACTCTGGAACAACTCCAAGTGATGATGAACGTTACCCACAAACTGCGTGCCGAATTGGCCAAATAAGTTTGAACTAGCGTAGTCAAAAGGTCGTCTGAAAATTTTCAGACGACCTTTTTGCCAAATTAATATTTCATTTTTCCATCAAGCTGAGCCTCTGTAGCCTATCCTCCCTATTGTCTTCCACAATAATCTTTTATGACTAATGGGCAAAATAATTTATTTGGGGTATAATTACACGAAACTAAATTAAAACAGCGGCTAACTGTATCTACTCACAAACAGCAAAATCCGCATATATAGTGGATTAAATTTAAATCAGGACAAGGCGCCGAAGCCGCAGACAGTACAGATAGTACGGCAAGGCGAGGTAACGCCGTACTGGTTTAAAGTTAATCCACTAATCAAACAACACATTACAGCAACAAACAATAAGGATGCACGCTATGGGAATCATCAGTCTTATCTTCATCGCCGTAATACTGACCGTATTACTGCTCAACTTCAAACAAAAATTAGACCGTTGCAAAAGAGATTATCAAGAATCTTTTGTTGCACTCCGTATCGCCCTAGCATGCCGCCATCAGGCAGTCAGACATGTTTTGGATGCTTCAAAAATTTATCTGGGACGAGAAGATGACAATGTCGACAGCAATTTATTGTCCTCATGTGGCGATGCTGAAGCCGTATTGACCCAAGCATCCAAATCATTTTCACCTGAATCCCTTTCGCGCTTGTGCAACGCAGAAGCAAGCTTGAACAACTCACTCCGCGCCCTGCAAGAAGTTTTAGAAAAAAGCCTGAAACAACGCCCAGATCAAGGTCTGAAAAGCCAGCTTGAAATGCTGGACGCCGCCGAAACCGATGTTGTATCCGCACGACGTGCCTACAATCGATCTGCAGAACGCTACAACCGTATGCTGAGAAAAACCATGAGCGGACTTGTTGCCAAAGTATTGGGTTATCACGCGAAAGCCAGCCTGATTAAATTTGAGGACAACAGCGTTCCGCAAATGAGCAAACACTTGATGGCTTGATAAGCGTGGCGCAAATAGATCAGGATGTCACGTTGTAATCTGGTCGTAATCCGAATATCACAAGCCATAGAAATAGCACAGAATCCATCCATTCTGTGTTTTACTATAGTGGATTAAATTTAAATCAGGACAAG
>NZ_KV838125.1:25048-27387 GCF_001838645.1 Neisseria sp. HMSC70E02
ACCTTAGAGAATCGTTCTCTTTGAGCTAAGGCAATGCCGTACCGGTTTAAATTTAATCCACTATATTTTCAAAAATCATTTCCCTTGAACCAACTTGCAATAACAAAGTAGCAGGTAGAAAACAACTCCACTACAACCATGATTCAGAATAAACCAAAGGTCGTCTGAACTTTAAAAGTTTTCAGACGACCTTTTGTTTGTTAAATCCCATAAGTTTCAAATGAATGCAAGACCGTTCATTTTTAACCCATTGATTTTTATAGTGAATTAACTTTAAACCAGTACGGCGTTGCCTCGCCTTAGCTCAAAGAGAACGATTCTCTAAGGTGCTGAAGCACCAAGTGAATCGGTTCCGTACTATCTGTACTGTCTACGGCTTCGTCGCCTTGTCCTGATTTATGTTAATTCCACTATAATATCCCTTATCCTCAAATGGGACAGCTATCCCAATCCTTCTCCTGAGAAAACAGGAAAATTATCAATCAAATTATTGCTTTTTCAAACCTTTAGCTTTAACGACGGCAATAGTACCGTCAATACCTTTTTGCTTAATCAACTCATTGAATTGATTGCGGTATACCGTTACTAAACTTGTGCCATCCAAACGGAAATTGTAGATTTTATAAGCAGAACCTACCCGATA
The DNA here is from genome assembly GCF_001838645.1 of Neisseria sp. HMSC70E02. Lineage (NCBI taxonomy): Bacteria > Pseudomonadati > Pseudomonadota > Betaproteobacteria > Neisseriales > Neisseriaceae > Neisseria > Neisseria sp. HMSC70E02. Next base: position 25,692 of record NZ_KV838125.1, read on the forward strand.
AAGCTGATACGCCACTTCGTATTTCTTACCGCTCTTCGTTTGAAGCTCCGAAAACACATCAAACTTATTGCCGTTTTCAGTCATTTTAGGCAGCAATTTAACCTTCGCATCGGCAGCGCCCACCAAAGCGGAATGGGAATACATCGAAACCACCATCTCTTTGAATGCCTGAATAAAATCTGTTTTCTGCTGTGCTGAGAAATTGCGCCAAGGCGCGCCGACAGCCAAAGCGGAAATGCGTTCATAATCCAAATAACGGTCGGCATACTGCTGTATTTGTTTGACACGCTGCGGCTCGCTCAAGGAAGTATTGCGTGCGATTTTCAAAACAGTATCGATATTTTGCTGCATCTGCTCTTGTGCAGGATGTGCAGCGGCAACATACGGGGCGGCAAGCACCATAGGTGCAGCCAGTACAAAAGCGGACAAATAGGATGCCATATACGTACCTATTTCTAAAAGTTTTAAAGGTTAATTGTAAAACTTTATATTTTAGAAATATTTAACGTAATGTAAAACCAAGAAAGGCAGGTAAAGAAGGTAGGAACAGCCTACATCCGACTCAATTCCCTTTGCAGGGCTTGGATGTTTTGCTGGCGGTCGAGTACCGCGCTTTGCAGGCTGTTGATTTCCTGTTGGTTGACATGACCGCCTTTGGCTACACGGGCTTGCGCCAGAGATTTTTGCGCTTCGCCCAGCGCTTTACGCTCGTTGCTCAACTCTGTTTCCAAAATCGAACGGCGGCTAGTGCTGCCGGAGGATTTGGGCGCAGGCGTTGCTGCGACTTCAGGAGCAGGACGGATGGGCGCAGGTGCAGGATTCGCCTTAGCGGTATTTTTAGGGGCAGGTTTTGCGTTACCGGCTCGTTTTGACGGAGCTTCGGCAGCAGGCTCGGGCATTTCTAAAGCGGGAGCATCGTAGCGCGTGCTGCTGTATTTGCCGATGGTCGGTAAATCTGCCGAATGGCAGTTTCCGGATGGGCGCGAAGTATAGACAACTTCGCCGTTGACTGTGCAGGTATAGATTTTAGAGGAAGCTTGTGCGCCTGATGCGGCGGCAAACATTAGCAATGAAGCTGCCAATGCGTGAAGTGATTGTTTCATGGTAAGGTCGTAATGTGAAATAAGTAATTGTTCGATAGATATTGCATTCAACTGTAATAGTATAACAATGCCAGCATATTCTCTCAAATAGGACGGCTGACTTTTTTAATTTCAAACCAAACCGTCTCATTCGTTATAGCGAAATTTGCCTCACTCGTTTTCAGACGACGTTTTTGCGGCTTTATCCGATTTTTTGGCGCGTGATTTGGCGTTTTTGCTCTTTGTCTCTTGCTCTTGCGCCTTTTCTCGCGATTTTTCTTTTGAACGCGCCTTCTTGGGCTTGGCCGCCTTTTCTTCGGTATCGCTGCTTAATTTGTTGATTTTCAGACGGTATGCACCGCCTTGGTGGCTGCTGATTTTGGGCAGATCCGCGCCTGTGCAGTTTCCAGATGGTTCGGATGTGTAGGTTTTGCTGTTACCGGAATGGCAGCTGAAGACGGCTGCTGCGGTGTGGAGGGATAAGCCCAAAATGAGGGAGGATGCGACGATAAGTGCCCCTTGCTTGATTCGTGAACGCATGTATTTTCCGTAGTTTGAGTTTTCAGACGACCTATTTTTGTTTTTATAGTGGATTAACTTTAAACCGGTACGGC
>NZ_KV838125.1:27487-48714 GCF_001838645.1 Neisseria sp. HMSC70E02
GCCTTGTCCTGATTTAAAGTTAATCCACTATATACAGTCCGACGGTCTGAAATGACCATGCCGAACTGTATTTTTGGCGGCTTCTGAAGGCAAGTACGGAAACCCTCGCTGCGAAGTATTTATAGTTATGTAAATTCTACGTCGATTTCCGTCAGGATTTGCTCCAGCTCTTCCTGCCACAAAAGCCAGTTTTCTTCTATTTGTGTTAATTTTACTTTAATTTCTGTTAATTGTGCGAGGGTTTGTTGTAATTTTGTTTTATTTTCGTCCGAATAGGCTTCCTCTTGTGCCAAAAATGTTTCACATGCCGTTTGAATTTCGGAAAGCTGCGCCATTTCTTTTTCGGCTTTGTCGATTTTTTGCTGTATCGGCTTGCCGCGTCGGGCTTTTTCTTGACGGATTTGTGCTTCGATACGCTTGGTGTCTTTGCGGTTTTGGCTTTGCGCGGAAGCGGCAGGCGCGGTTGTGGCGTTTTCCTGCGCCAACCTCCATTGACGATAATCGTTTAAATCGCCGTCAAAGTTTTTCAGACGACCTTTGTCAATCAGGAAGAAGCTGTCGGTAGTGGCTTCAAGCAGGCTGCGGTCGTGCGATACGACGATTAAGGCGCCTTGGAAACTTTGCAGCGCGAGCGTCAGAGCGTGGCGCATATCCAAGTCCAAATGGTTGGTCGGCTCGTCAAGCAGCAGCAAATTCGGTTTTTGCCAGATAATCATGGCAAGAGCGAGACGGGCTTTTTCTCCGCCGGAAAAGGGTTCGGTTTTCTGCAACGCCATATCGCCGACAAAGTTGAAGCCGCCGAGGAAATTTCTGATTTCTTGTTCGCGCACATCGGGAGAAAGCTGCTGAATGTGCCAAACAGGGCTTTGGTCGGCGCGGATGGTGTCGAGCTGGTGTTGGGCAAAATAGCCGATATTGAGTTTTTCGGAACGGACGATGCTGCCGGAGAGCAAATCGATTTTGCCTGCCAAAGCTTTGATAAACGTAGATTTACCGCTGCCGTTGACACCCAATAGCCCGTAACGTGCGCCGCTCTCCAGCGACAGGGTAATGTCGTGCAAAACGGTTTTTCCTTCGTAACCCAAATCAGCGTGCTCCAGCTTCAGTAAGGGATTGGGCAGATGGTCGGGATTGTAAAACTCAAAGGAAAACTCGCTGTCCAGATGCGCGGGAGCGATGCGTTCGAGCTTCGCCAACGCCTTCATGCGGCTTTGCGCTTGAACGGCTTTGGTAGCTTTGGCTTTGAAGCGGTCGATAAACGATTGCAGATGTTTGATTTGCGCCTGCTGTTTGACATAGGCGGCTTGTTGTTGCGCCAGGCGTTGTGCACGTTCGTTTTGGTAAAAATCGTAATTGCCGCCGTATTGCGTGAGCTTTTGCTGGGACAATTCGATGGTTTGGGTGGTGGCCGCATTGAGGAAATCACGGTCGTGGGAAATGATGATTTGCGTGCAAGATAAAGAGGCAAGGTGGTTTTCCAGCCACAAGACGGTTTCCAAATCCAAGTGGTTGGTCGGTTCGTCAAGCAAGAGCAAATCGGCGCGGCAAATCAGGGCTTGCGCAAGATTCAGGCGCATACGCCAGCCGCCGGAAAAGGATTTGACGGGACGGCTGTGTTCTTCTTGCGAAAAACCCAATCCGTTCAACAATTTCGCTGCACGGGCCGGCGCGGTATAAGCGTCGATTTCTTCCAATTTGGCATGGTATTCCGCCTGCTTCATGCCATCATTTTGCGCTTCCGCCTGCGCCAAGGTCGTCTGAAAAGCCTGCAACTCGGCATCGCCCTGCAAAACGTAGTCCAATGCGGAGATGTCCAAGTCGGGTGTTTCTTGGGAAACGGAAGCCATCCGCCAATTTTTCGGAATCGAGATATCGCCGCCGTCCTGAGTGATTTCACCCTTGATTAAGGCAAACAGGCTAGATTTGCCCGTCCCGTTTTTACCGATCAAACCGACGCGCTGACCGGGATTGACGGTGGCATTGGCTTTGTCGAGCAGGGCTTTCAAACCGCGTTGAAGGGTGAGGTTCTTGATTTCAATCATGATGGTAAGGGACGGGCGGAAAAATGGGAAAGGCGGTATTTTATAGCGAAAACAGCGTGATGTCGCCGTTCGTTGATGCCGTAGCGTTTCAATGTGAATCCATGATGGAAAAAGGTCGTCTGAAAACGGCGGACGGTATGAGCGAAACCCGCTCTGTCCGTTTTCAGACGACCTTTGATGTAACGAAACGGCTTAATGTCGATAATCTGCCGAATCCTTACGGATTTGTTGCAGAAATTTCCGCGTACGCTCGTGTTTGGGGTGGTCGAACAACTCTTTCGGACTACCCTGCTCTACAATGACGCCGCCGTCCATGACGACGACGGTAGTAGCGACTTCCAGCGCAAACTTGATTTCGTGGGTCACGACAACCATCGTCCAGCCTTCCTGCGCCAATTCTTTCATGGCGTTCAATACGTCTTGCACCAATTCGGGATCTAGAGCGGAAGTGGGTTCGTCAAACAACATCAGCTCGGGCTGAATCGCCAATGCGCGGGCGATACCGACGCGCTGTTGCTGACCGCCGGAAAGCTGGTAGGGATAAAGGTTAACCTTGTCGCCCAAGCCGACTTTTTCCAGCAATTTCAAAGCTTCTTCGCGCGCTTGGGCGGCAGGCTTGCCTTGTACGGCAACCGGACCTTCCATTACGTTTTCCAACGCGGTTTTGTGCGGGAAGAGATTGTATTGTTGGAACACCATGCCGGATTTGCGACGCAGCGCCAAGATGTCATGCTTCGATGGTTTTTTAGAAAAATCGATTTTCAGCGGTCGCTCGTTGTCGAACTCGATTTGTCCGTCTTCGGGCATTTCCAGCGCGTTTAAGCAGCGCAGAAACGTCGTTTTACCCGAACCGGATGGCCCGAGGATGACGACCACCTGCCCTTTGCCGACATCCAAATCGATGCCGCGCAAAATGGTGTTTTCGCCGAAGGTTTTGCGGATATTGCGGATTTTAATCATAGCTTCCCCTTATTTGGCGACATAGCGGTCGAAGCGTTTTTCCAAGCGCGCCTGAATCAGGAACAGCACTTTGCAGAAACACCAGTAAACCAAAGCAGCTTCGATATAGACGGGCAAGAAGTCGTAGGTACGGTTTGCCGTTTCCTGCGCGACGCGGAACAATTCCGTTACCGTCACCACCGCCGCGAGCGAGGTATTTTTGAACAAGCCGATAAACTCGTTGCTTAAAGGCGGCACGGCGACGCGGAATGCCTGCGGCGCGACGATGCGGCGGAAAGTCTGCATATAGGTCATGCCGATGGAGAAACCCGCTTCCCACTGCCCTTTAGGCACGGACAAAATCGCTGCACGTATGGTTTCGGAAGCATATGCGCCGACATTGAGCGAGAAACCGATGATGGCGGCGGGAATCGGATCAATGAAAATACCGACGGACGGCAGTCCGTAAAACACAATCACAAGCTGCACCAACAGCGGCGTCCCCCTGATGATGGAAATATAAGTTTCCACCAGTTTCAGCAGGATTTTCCGTACAATGCCGCCCGAAGGCATAATCCGCACCAAAGCCACGGCGATGGCAATCACCATCCCGATCAGGAACGACGCCACCGCCAACGGCAGCGACACCATAAAACCGGCTTTGACCATAGGCAAAAACGCGCTGACAATCATGTCGGCGCGTGTTTCCGTCATAAACGGCAGCGAAGCAAGAAAATTATTTAACACTGATGTCTTTTCCGAAGAATTGTTCACCCAGTTTTTTCAGCGTGCCGTCAGCTTTCAGCTCGTTGATTGCCGTGCTGAATTTCGCTACGACTTCATCATTGCCTTTATTGACAATCAAGCCGGAACCGACTTTTTCATCGGCAGGAGCAGACCAAACGATTTTCACGCCCGCATTCGGGTTTTTCTTCAGATAGTCTAAAACTGCCAACTCATCGTTCAAAGTCGCATCGGCGCGTTTTTGTTCAATCAGGGTCAGCGATTGCGCCAAACCGTCCACCGGTACGAGTTCCGCTCCTGCCGCTTTGGCTTTTTCGCCGTAATTGCTGGTCAGGGATTGCGCAGTTTTGACGCCTTTGATGTCGTCAATGGATTTGATGTTGCTGTCTTTGCGCGCAACCAAGACCGCACCGCTCCAGCTATACGGCTCGGATTTGTCGAATGTCGCTTGGCGTTCGGGGCTGGTCAAACCGACTTGGTTTGCCACCACGTCGAAACGTCCCGCTTTCAAACCCGCCATCATCGAATCCCATTGCGTTTCTTTAAATTCGACTTTCACGCCCAGTTTGTCGGCAACGGCGCGGGTAACTTCCACATCGTAGCCGGTCAGCTTGCCGTCTTTGTCGTGGTAGGTAAACGGCGCGTAAGTGCCTTCGGTACCGACGGTAATCGTACCTTTATTGTTGATACGCTCGATTAAAGAACCGGAAGCGTTGGCAGATTGGGCGGGAGCAGAAGAAGACGCGCTGCCGCCCTCTCCGCCGCAGGCTGCCAAAACCAATGCGGTCATGCCGCCGAGTACGAATTTTTTCAACATAATCCTCTCCTGAAGAAAAAGTGTGCAAGAGCCGCATTCTAAGTGAAATTGCGGCAAACACAAAGAATACTTTTTTATATTGCTTATTCCGAAACGGATAAAGGAAGCCGTAAAACCTCCATCCATCAAGCAAAGGTCGTCTGAAAACAGCCTTGATACCCCCTTTTCTGTTTTCAGACGACCCTCTTTATCGTCCGCATCATGATTCGGCTTGATATTCGTAATAATGGTGCTGAGTGCAGATTCAAAGGGAACATTGTCCCATCTTATTTAAGATTCGCGCCTTGACTTAACACGCTGAGATGGCAAAAGGTCGTCTGAAACTTTTCAGACGACCTTTTATCTTGAACCGCAGCTGATGCTTAAGCGCGTTTGCGGAATTCGCCGGTACGGGTATCGATTTCGACTTTGTCGCCGTTTTCGATGTAAGACATCACTTGGATTTCAGTGCCGCCGACCAGACGCGCGGTTTTCATCACTTTGCCGGAAGTATCGCCTTTAACGGCAGGCTCGGTGTATTCAACTTCGCGTACGATGATGGTAGGCAGTTCGACAGAAATAGGGTTGCCTTCGTAGAAGGTCACTTCGCATTGGTCTTCCATGCCGTCAACGATGAATTTCAACGCGTCGCCGATGTTGTCGGCTTCGATTTCGTATTGGTTGAATTCTTCGTCCATGAAGACGTACATAGGGTCGGCAAAGTAGCTGTAAGTACAGTTTTTGCGGGACAGGATGACGACGTCGAATTTGTCGTCGGCTTTGTAAATGGTTTCGGAAGCGGCACCGGTCAGCAGGTTTTTCAGTTTCATGCTGACTTTGGCGGAAGAGCGGCCGCCTTTGATGTATTCGGTTTTTTGAACGACCATAGGATCGTTGCCGACCATGAATACGTTGCCGGCGCGCAGTTCTTGTGCTGTTTTCATGTATTGTCCAATCAAATCGGTTGTAAATAAACGCGCTATTTTAGCGTATTTTTTTAAGCTTTGAAATAAAGGCGGCGAGTTTTTCGGGGGCGGAAGGCTGCTCGAAAAGATAACGGCTCCAATCCTCCGCACCTTGCCGCCAGTCGTTTTGGTGTTGTTGCAGGATTTGCCAACATTCTACGCGCTGCGTGGCGGATAATGCCTCTTTGCCGTTGAGGTCGTCTGAAAGGCGGCGGTGTGCCGAGGCGGTTTCGGGCGTGTAGAAACCATGTGCCTTATCCCAAAAGGCGTGGAGTTTGTCGAGATGGACATGCTCGTCTTGCGGGTAGATGTGCCAAAAGAAGGGCTTGCCGGCAAGCTGGGCGCGGACGAAACTGTCTTCGCCGCGTATCACGGCGCAGTCGGCGAGGTGCAGCAGTTTGTCGAAATCCTGTTGCGGCACGAAAGGGATTTTGACGAGGCGGACTGAGGTCGTCTGAAAAACATCGCCGTCGTTTTGCAGGGCGTTTTGCGGAATGACGCCGCTTTGTTTGAGGCTGTCGATGATTTGCGTACCTGCCAGCAGCAGGGTTATCGGGCTGCCTGCCTGTTGCCACATGTCCAGCCATTTTGCCCAAACATCGCTCCGGTAGCCGAAAAGCAGCCATTCGGGGGCATTTTTTTCTGGAAGCATCAGCCGCTCTCGCAAGGCTTCGCTATCAAAACGGACGGCATCACGGTAATCGCGTTCGCGTATCAGCCCGCCGCTTTTTTCGCTGAAACCCATAAACCAAAAATATTTTTGAACACCCTCTTGCGGCGAAGGCATCAGGTGCAGCCTTTCATTGCTTTCTTCCGCGCTCAAATACTCCCAATTCAGCCAAAGCGGCTTGTGTTGGCGGATAATGTGCAACACGTTTTCGGGCAGGTCGCAGGCGAAAGTTTCGATGACGACATCGGGAACGGACGCAGTATCCATGTCTGCCGCTTCAGAATGCCAAGTGCGGACATGAATATCCTGATGAACGCAGGGAACGTCGGGCAAATCGGGACAAAGCGCACGCAAGGCGGACACATCGTCCGTCCACAAATGCACCTGCCAACCGAGTTCACGGTGCAAAACACGGGCAAGCCGCAAGGAAACGCCGATGTCGCCGAAATTGTCGATGACGTTGCAAAAAATCCAACAAACAGGAAAAGCGTGTGTATTCATAAAAGACTCGAGGTCGTCTGAAATCGGTTTCAGACGACCTTTTCAAAACTAAAACGCGCCGAAATAGTGGAACAAATACACAATCAGCAAAATGATCGGAATAAAAAGCAGCATGGTTTGACGTTTCAAATCAAACTCTTGCTTAAGATGATGCTTGATGGTGTCGAAAAGGACGAATTTGAACAGAAACGTCGCTTCGCAAGCAAGGATGATGCCGTTGATTAAGTGTTGCGCCGCGTCTTCGGGTGGATTGACGGCGAAAACGGCAAGCGTCGCCAAGGGTATCAGGCAGACGACGAGCCAGCGGATGATGAGCGGTTTGGACATGGTGTGTGATGGATAAAATAAGGATGATGGTAAAAGAGCAAGTCGGCAGTTTAATCGGGACGAGGGAGGATTTCAAACGGATGGGGAGGTCGTCTGAAATCCTTTCTGTATTATTTTTTAAAACGTAAACTGGGTATTTGTGCCTGCTTTGGAGACTGCGTATCAGCTTTGAATTTTTTCTGGAACGCTATAAAAAATTCCTGATACTTCAGAATATTTTTAATAACACTCTCCCTATCCAATTTATCGTTACCAAACCAACCCTCTCGTTCAACCACGGCAAACGTCATGGTTTTCCCCTTCCCAAACCTTTCCGGTTTTTTAATCTCGAAGAAACCTTCTTTACGAGCTTCCGATATAAACAACTTAAAAAGTTTATTTCGTATTTGTCTTCTATCGTTTTCAACACTCTCGTCAGATATATTGACCTTAAAGCAAAGCCTTGCCTTACTTTGCTCCAACTGCATATAAATAAAATTTTTGTCTGTCAACGGCAATTTAGAAAAGGCATACCACCAAAAACCGCCACTGGGGTTATTTGCATAATCCCACCACATATCTGGCGCTGGTAATTCATTTTCTAAAAATTGAAAAAATCCCTGCCAATCACTACTCTGCCATTCCGTAATGGCTATCTCTCCAAATTGATTATTTTTCTCCTCCAGCCTTTTAATCCGCTCGAGAAAATCTATAAAGATATTATTCTTTATATCTGTATATCGTTCGAGGATACGAATAAGGTTTTTCCTGTCGAAAACCTTGAACCCTTTATTTTCCACTCTTGTCAGGCTGGCTTTGTTTTCATTACCGGTTTTTATATAAATGCAGACAACGCTTTTGCTTTCCGCCATTCTCTCCGCAGCTTCCCTATACCGGTTTAGCTGATTAGAATGCTCCTTAGTATTGGTTTTGTCTTCAATTACAATAAAATATTTATCATTCACCTCAGCCCATATATCAATATTTTCCCTTTGCCTCCCTGCTTTCACAGAAGTAATTTTTTCATCAAAATTCGGATAGTGTGATTTGATTAATTCTGTAACAAATTCCCGCGCACATTCATTTAAAGCCTCATCTTCCCCTTTGCATCCCTCATCGGCAAACATCAATAGCCAAGTAATAAAAGCATCCTGACTTAGTTCTTTAGTGGCTATATCAAAAATATTCGGTTTCATTTTTTCCCTTTTTTATCTAATAACAACACATAGGTCGTCTGAAAGCCGTTTTCAGACGACCTCCTTCCTGCTCAATTTTTTGTTTTATTCGTCATCAGCCGATTTCTCAACCATCTGGCGACAGGTGCGATTTCGCCTGCGAGCATACCGGTTTCTACGCCCGATGAATGTTTGATGACATCCGCCGCTGCGCCGTGCAACCATACGCCGGCACAAGCAGCTTGGAATGGGGCAATGCCTTGTGCGAGCAGGCTGCCGATGATGCCGCTTAACACGTCGCCGCTGCCTGCAGTGGCAAGTCCGGCGTTGCCGCTTGGGTTGGTATAGACCGTACTGTCGGGCGCGGCGACCAGTGTGCGGTGTCCTTTTAGGACGGTTACGGCTTGGAATGTTGCGCTGATGGTTTGGACGGCGGACATTCTATTTTGCTGGATGGCTTGTGTGGATGTACCGAGCAGGCGGGCGGCTTCGGCAGGGTGCGGGGTCAGAACCAGATTACCGCGCTTTTGTGCTGCTTCGCGGGTTTCGGGATGCGACCTTGCCAGCAAAGTCAGTGCGTCGGCATCAAGCAACAACGGTGCATCTTGATTGTGCGTCAACACGGTATTTAAGATTCGGTTGGCGGTTTCGCCCAAACCCATGCCGCAGCCGACCGCCCATGCGCTGATGTCCTTGCGTTTCAGCAGGTCTTCGGCAGTCGCCAGCATGATTTCGGGGCGTTCGGGGATGATGGCGAAGGGCAAGGCGGTTTGATTGAAGCCTGACCACACTTTGCCGCTGCCTTGATAAATCGCGGCGGTAGAAGCGAGAACAACGGCTCCGCTCATGCCCGATGCGCCGCCGACGACGGCGAGCGTGCCGTATGTCCCTTTGTGCGACTCCGCTTGGCGCGGGGTGAATACGTCGGGAAATTGCGAGGTCGTCTGAAAAAAATCGAGCGTATCGGGGAGCGTATAGGACGGGTTCATCATCAATCTGCCTGAGTTTGGGATAAAATAGCGGATGCGTGGCGAAAAGAGGATGTCTTTTATCGACTGTTGTTTTCACGATTCTACCGCCCCGTATAGGAACACTACAACCGCACAACAAGGAATATTTAATGAAACAAAAAGTCAAAGTCTGGGATTTGCCAACGCGCCTGTTTCACTGGCTCTTGGTCTTGTCAGTCGGATTTATGTGGTACAGCGCGCAGGCAGGCGGCGGGATGCTGGTTTGGCACTTGCGCTGCGGACTGCTGGTGGCGGGGCTGATTATCTTCCGCCTGTGTTGGGGCTTGTGGGGCAGCGATACGGCGCGTTTTTCGCAATTCGTGCGCGGCCCGTCATCCATCCGCCGCTACCTGCAAGGCAGCCTGACGGAAAATGAGCAGCCCGGACACAACCCTTTGGGCGCGCTGATGGTCATTGCGCTGATTGCGGCGGTTTTACTTCAAGCGACGACGGGCTTGTTTGCCGCCGATGAAAACACGTTTACCGACAGCGGCTATCTGAACCATTTGGTCAGCTCGGACACGGGTAGCCTGATGCGCAAAATCCACGTCAATTTCTTCAACCTACTGGCGGCATTGGCAGGCTTACACATCGTTACGGTCTTGGCGTATAAGTTTTTGAAGAAAAAAGATTTGATCCGCCCGATGATCAGCGGCTACAAGTCTATCGAGGGGCAAACCGTTGCCTTGAAATTTGCTTCCGCCACCAAACTGATTGCCGCCTTAGTAGTCACGGCTGCGGCGGTGGCTGCGATTTTGATGTTGAAATAAGAATTTGAACAAATATAGTGGATTAACTTTAAACCAGTACGGCGTTACCTCTCCTTACCGTACTACCTGTACTGTCTGCGGCTTCGTCGTCTTGTCCTGACTTAAATTTAATCCACTATAAAAAAAGGTCGTCTGAAACGGCAATTCCGTTTTCAGACGACCTTTTCTTTATGCCCTATCTTACAAATGCGGGTTCATCAGGTTTTCGGGTGACAGGATGCGGTCGAGTTCCGCTTCGCTCAACAGGCCGCGTTCGAGCACGACTTCGCGCACGCCTTTGCCGGTTTGGGCGCAGATTTTGCCGACCAAATCGCCGTTTTCATGGCCGATATACGGGTTCAGGTAAGTGACCAGGCCGATGGAGTTGAACACATAGCGTTCGCAGATTTCGCGGTTGACGGTAATGCCTTTGACGCATTTTTCGGCAAGGTTTACCGCAGCGTTGCCCAAGAGAGAGATGGTTTCAAACATACATTGCGCGATGACCGGCTCCATCACGTTTAATTGCAACTGCCCCGCTTCGGCGGCGAAGGTGATGGTGGTGTCGTTGCCGATGACTTTGAAGCAGACTTGGTTGACCACTTCGGGAATCACGGGGTTGACTTTGGCGGGCATAATCGACGAACCTGCCTGCATTTCCGGCAGGTTAATCTCTTTCAAACCGGCGCGCGGGCCGGACGACAAAAGGCGCAAGTCGTTACAGATTTTCGATAATTTCACCGCCGTACGCTTCAATGCGCCGTGTACCATCACATACGCGCCGCAATCGGAAGTCGCTTCAATCAGGTTTTCGGTCAGTTTGCAATCCAAGCCGCTGACTTCGGACAATTTTTTCACCGCCAAAGCCGCGTAGCCTTTCGGCGTGTTCACACCCGTGCCGATGGCGGTTGCACCCAAGTTGACTTCCAAAAGCAGGGCGCGCGTGCGGTCCAGATTCAAAATCTCTTCTTCCAGCAACACTTGGAAAGATTGGAATTCCTGCCCCGCCGTCATCGGTACGGCATCTTGAAGCTGAGTACGCCCCATTTTCAAAACATCTTTAAATTCATCGGCTTTGGCGGCAAACGCGTCTTTCAGCAAGGCCAGTTTTTCCAGCAGTTCACCGACGCTGTAATACACCGCCAGCCTGAAGCCGGTCGGATACGCGTCGTTGGTAGACTGGCTGGCGTTCACATGATCCATCGGATTGACGATGTCGTAGCGGCCTTTTTCGTAGCCCAATATTTCCAAAGCAAGGTTGGCGATGACTTCGTTGGTGTTCATGTTGACCGAAGTTCCCGCGCCGCCCTGATACACGTCGGACGGGAATTGGTCGAGGCAGCGGCCTTTGAGCAACACTTCGTCGCAAGCCTTTTCAATGGCGACGGCGATTTCGGGCTTCACCGCGCCCAGCTCGCCGTTTGCCTGCGCGGTCGCTTTTTTCACCATCACCATGCTGCGGACAAACTGCGGCACGTCGGAAATTTTTTGATTGGAAATTTTAAAGTTTTCCACCGCGCGCAAAGTATGGATGCCCCAATACGCCTCGGCGGGGATTTCGCGATCGCCCAGCAAATCGTGTTCGATACGGACAGTCATTTCTCTTACCTTCTCATTCGTTGGTTTATCAAGTAATGTGCATATGCAGGCGGAACATTAGACCGTTTTGCGTGGGTTGTCTAGCTGCAAATGCGCCGTTGTTATCAAAGCAGGAAAAACACTCCCACCCGAAAGGTAAAAGGTCGTCTGAAACCTTTTTCAGACGACCTTTTTACATGCTTACATACCGACCAGTCCCCGTATCTGCGGCCAGTAAAATAAACAGGCGATGGCGCAGACGGCGACGCTGATGCCTGCGGCGTTGATGCTGCTGATTTTTTCTTTAAACGCCATCGCGCCGACCAGTGTTCCCAAGACGATGACGCCGATGTTCATGCCTGCGAAGACCAGCGTCGGGTTGTCTTTCATCATTTGGTGGGCGGTGATGTAGGTAACGATGTTGGCAAAGTTCAAACCGCCCAAAACTATGCCACCGATAATGCCTTCTTTCGTCCATTTGGTCGATTGGGAGAAAAGGTAGCCGAACATCAAAATACCGGCAAGGCTGAAGGCGACCAAGAGGTTGCCGGAAAACGCCGTACCGCTTTTGGCAAGCTGTTTGAAGAGGATGTCGATGATGCCGTAGCCCGCCCAAACGCCCGCGAGCAGCGTGATTTGCGTACCCAATCCGCCCGATTTCTTGCCGCCGTCGGCTTTCCACAACAGGCAGAACAGAGCCACAAACGCCAAAACGATGCCTATCAGCCGCCCTTCGGTCAAGGCTTCGCCAAAAATCACGAACGCGGAAATAATCGGCAATATCAAAGACAAACGCTGCGCCGCATCAGACTTGACGATACCCGCCGCATCGACCGCCTTGCCCATAATCACAAACACCGAAGGCAGCAGCACGCCCAGCGCGCCGAACAGCCACCAAGTCGGCAAAAAGGCTTTCGGATTGCTCAAATCGGGTTTCAACACCCAAGCCGTCAACGCCACTGCGACGATGTAGTTCACCGCCACCGCCTGCGCGACGTCGATTTTGTTCTTACGCGCCAATTTGAGCAAAACCGACACAGACACGCTGCACAGTATGCTTGCCAATAAATAAATCATGTTTTTCCTTTGATTGAATGTGTCGGATGCGTGGACAAATTTTCAGACGACTTTCTTGGTGTCCTGTTTTGATATTTAGTTTCCCGCAAACAACCCATACAAAAATTTCAGACGACCCCGGGATGCGAAGGTCGTCTGAAAACAAGGCGGACGGTTGTGCTTAGAACCAAGTATCCAAAGACATACGCTTGTTGTCCGTCAGTCTGACAAAACCTGCCGCCAGACGGTAAGCAAACCAAACCGATACCAAAAACAGCAACACAGAGTCGATGCCGATAAACGCGGTGATTTTACTCAAAACAAACCCCGCCAGACCGCCCCAGAAGGTTTTAATCAGATAGTCTGCATGGTTATTATAAACCGAGTCGCCCATATCGCCACGTTTTACATACGCCAAAACGATGCCGGCAACAGGCATTACCAAGGTCGCAAATGCCAAGGCAAACAAGGCATACATCGCCATCACGTAAGTCCGGTCGCCGTCTTGGCGCGGCGCTTCCGCCGTATGTTCGCTACCGGTCTGCTGGCTGGCGGTCTGCCCGCTTCTACCGCTGAATTCACGGAGCGACTCGTCGTACCATGCCCGACGTTCGGGATCGACCAGCGTATCGTAAGCCTGACGGATTTCCTTAAAACGCTCTTCCGCTTCGGGATTGCCGGGATTACGATCGGGATGGTATTTCATTGCCGAATCGCGATAGGCTTTTCTGATTTCTGCAATGTCCGCATCCGCCGAAATGCCGAGAATTTCATAAAAATTACGGTTTTCCATATTAGGGTGTGCCTCTTTGGTTTGTGTTTGCCAAAGCCCGATACCGTGAAATCACGCCAACAGGCTGTTTGACAGAATGAAAACAGATATAAAATCAGGCATTGTGTTCTTTTTATAAAACCTTCAAATTTGCCCGAATCTGCGTTTCCCGACTTAAAACCGTTTTGCATCCCTTTAGACGGCGACCTGTACATCCTGCGGATTCAAAGCCCGCAAAGCCTGCGGACTGATACCGATGATAAATCCGCGCTTGCCGCCGTTGATATAAACTTTCTCCAAATCCCAAATACTTTTTTCAACATACACAGGCAACCGGTTTTTCATACCGAAAGGCGTCGTCCCGCCCACCAGATAACCCGTCCATTTGTTTGCCTGTTTCGGATCGGCAGGCTCGATGTGTTTCATGCCCAAATCGCGCGCCAGATTGCGTGTGGAAATCTGCTTGTCGCCGTGCATTACGACAACCAGCCCTTTCTTCGCTTCGTTTTGCAACACGATGGTTTTGACCACCTGATGCTCGTCCACACCGAACAACTGTGCAAACTGCCCTGTCCCGCCGTGTTCCTCATAAACATAAATATAAGGCTCAAAATCAATTTGATGTGTACGCAGGAAACGGACGGCAGGAGTAACCGGATAATCGGTATTTTTGCTCATGATGCAGTTCCAATAATATTCAGACGACCTAAAACCAATATGACAATGACGCGTAAAAATAGTTTCCGCATCTTTTCAAAAACAACAAAACAGCCCGCCTGCTGTGGCAGACAATCAAGCTGAATGTTACCATAAGCCCCTGCCCAATATCCGCCATCCTGTTCCGACAAAATCGGAAAACCGAAATCCGACAACAGGACAGAATGCCCCGTGCGCCCAACCTCAAGGAATATCAAATGAATATCCGATACCTCGGTACCACCGAACGCTACTCCGAAGCCGTCTGCGCCGGAGGATTCGTCTTCCTCTCAGGCATGGTTCCCGAAAATCCCGAAGCCGATGCCAAAGCCCAGACCGAAAATGTCCTGGCACAAATCGACCGCTGGCTTGAAGAATGCGGCTCCGACAAAGCACACATCCTCGAAGCCACCATCTTCCTGACCGATATGAACGACTACGCCGCCATGAACGAAGCCTGGGATGCCTGGACAGCCCCCGGCCGCGCCTCTGCCCGCGCCTGTATCGAGGCCAAACTCGCCAAACCGGAATGGGCGGTCGAAATCAAAGTATCCGCCGTGTGCAAGTGATTGGATTGGGCAAGGGGTCGTCTGAAAACCACAGTCGATTTTTCAGACGACCTCTGCGACAAATAAAATCTGCAACACCGATACTATCAAAAACTAGAAAATATTTAATATCATTATAAACAAATAGTTATTTAAAATCTTCCGAGTAAGCCCACCTACACTCCAAAATAAAATCGAAATAAACTATACTTTTTCTTAATTTATGAGATAATAGCTAAACAAATTCTTAGCTAAATTCATCAACATCAAACGAGAACAACACTATGTCAGACGAAAAAAGCAAAGCCCTAGCCGCCGCCCTTGCCCAAATTGAAAAAAACTTCGGCAAAGGTTCCATCATGAAAATGGACGGCAGCCAGCAAGAAGAAAACCTTGACGTCATCTCCACCGGTTCGCTCGGTGTGGACTTGGCGCTCGGCGTCGGCGGTCTGCCGCGCGGTCGCGTTGTAGAAATCTTCGGCCCCGAATCCTCCGGTAAAACCACACTCTGTCTCGAAGCCATCGCCCAATGCCAGAAAAACGGCGGTATCTGCGCCTTTATCGACGCCGAACACGCCTTCGACCCTGTTTACGCCCGCAAACTCGGCGTTAAAGTAGAAGAACTCTACCTCTCCCAACCCGATACCGGCGAACAGGCTCTGGAAATCTGCGACACGCTGGTACGTTCCGGTGGCGTGGACATGGTCGTTGTCGACTCCGTAGCCGCCCTCGTCCCCAAAGCCGAAATCGAAGGCGAAATGGGCGACAGCCACGTCGGCCTGCAAGCCCGTCTGATGAGCCAAGCCCTGCGCAAACTGACCGGCCACATCAAACGCACCAACACACTGGTCGTCTTCATCAACCAAATCCGCATGAAAATCGGCGTGATGTTCGGCAGCCCCGAAACCACCACCGGCGGTAACGCCCTCAAATTCTACGCCTCCGTCCGCCTTGACATCCGCCGAACCGGACAAATCAAAAAAGGCGACGACGTCATCGGCAACGAAACCAAAGTCAAAGTCATCAAAAACAAAGTCGCCCCTCCGTTCCGCCAAGCCGAATTCGATATCCTGTACGGCGAAGGCGTAAGCTGGGAAGGCGAACTGATCGACCTCGGTGTCAAATACGACATCGTTGAAAAATCAGGCGCATGGTACAGCTACAAC
Source organism: Neisseria sp. HMSC70E02 (assembly GCF_001838645.1). Classification (NCBI taxonomy): domain Bacteria; kingdom Pseudomonadati; phylum Pseudomonadota; class Betaproteobacteria; order Neisseriales; family Neisseriaceae; genus Neisseria; species Neisseria sp. HMSC70E02. The sequence goes on from NZ_KV838125.1 coordinate 43,201, forward strand.
GGCGCCAAAATCGGACAAGGCAAAGACAACGTCCGCGTATGGTTGAAAGAAAACCCGGAAATCGCTAACGAAATCGACGCCAAAATCCGCGCTGCCGTGGGCATCAACATCGATATCACCGAAGGCAAACTGGACGACACCGACGGCGAACGTCCCGAGGAATAAACCCCTCTTGAGTCTTGGTTAAAATGAAAAGAGGTCGTCTGAAATATTTCAGACGACCTCTTCATGATTCCGTATCAGACAAATCAAGCTTTCAGCAATTCTTGCAGCTCACCTGCTTCGTACATTTCCATCAAAATATCGGAACCGCCGACAAACTCTCCGTTTACGTAGAGTTGCGGGATGGTCGGCCAATCGCTGTATTCTTTGATACCTTGGCGGACAGCATCGTTTTCCAAAACATTCACGGTAACGTAATCAGTGCAGCCTGCGGCGCTGAGGATTTGTACGGCGCGTGAAGAGAAGCCGCATTGCGGAAACTGCTTCGTACCCTTCATAAACAAAACAACGCGGTGTGTGGTAACAACTTCTTTGATTTGGTCGTGGATAGATGTCATGGTTTAATCCTTATTTACATGAATCGGTTAATCGGAATTTGCGCCATTATACGCAAATTGACGTGTTTGGGTACGCCTGTTTGCATGGATATTTGAACAAATTAATATCGGTTTCCCCAAAATCCCCCAATCGCAAACCTGCCGATCATCCTCAGCCCATCCTATTCAATACGCAGCCGCCCCAACCGACAGAACCTGAAAATTGTCAACAATCCAAGCCATCTTATTTTAAAGCGGTGCTATAATTCCCGAACCAGATTTTTCAGACGACCCCTGCAAGGACCCTGACTTATGAACAATTCAGTCATCACTGTCATCGGCAAAGACCGCGTCGGCATCGTGTACGACGTTTCCAGAATTTTGGCGGAAAACCAAATCAACATCCTCAATATCAGCCAGCAGCTGATGGACGATTTCTTCACCATGATTATCTTGGTGGATACCTCGAAATGCCCCAAATCGCGGCAGGAAATGCTGGATTTGTTTGCGGAAGAGAGCAAAAAACTCGCGCTCGACATCCGCATGCAAAACGAAGAAATCTTCCAAGCCATGCATCGCATTTGATTTTAGGAACTCTAAAATTATGTCAAAAAATAAAATTAGTTTTAATGTAGCTGAAGAGAAATCTGCACGGCTGGCTGTTTTAATTGATGCTGATAATGCGTCAGCGCAAACCATTGATGCGATTTTAGAAGAAACAACTAAATTCGGTGAAGCAATGGTAAAACGCATCTATGGTAACTTTGTTGGTGACAACGGTAAATGGAAAGCTGTCATTAATGAGCATGCTATCAAACCTATGCAGCAATTCGCCTACACCACAGGTAAAAATGCCACTGACGGTTTTATGATTATTGATGCGATGGATTTACTCTATACCGGCCGTTTTGATGGTTTTTGTTTGGTATCTAGTGATAGTGACTTTACTGCACTGGCTATCCGGTTGAAGGAACAAGGTGTAACAGTTTACGGTTTCGGCAAAAAGCAAACGCCTGAAGCTTTCCGTAATGCGTGCAGCCAATTTATCTATGTAGAAAACTTGATGCCTGAACCCGCACAAAAAGAAACAGTAACCGATAAACCACAGAAACCAGCAGAGAAACAGATTCAAACAGCCTCTCCCGAAAATGCTCAAGCTCAACCGAAAATTGCCGAACAATTTGAGCACAAACTACCGTTGGAAACTATACATAAAATTTTCGAACATGCGGATAGTGAATGGATGGCTATGACTGCATTCGGTGCCACTTGGAAACGCTTGCAGGTAGATTTTGACCCACGTAATTACGGTTGTAAGAAATTTACCGATTTAGTAAAAAAATATTCTGATGTGTTTGATTACGAGATGCGAAAAACTGCTGAAGGCACGCAAGAGCATATGTATGTCAAGCTTAAAGTCTAATCGAAGGTCGTCTAAAAATATTTTTCAGACGACCTGCAAGAAAGGCCGAGTCCCATGAACAATTTCCACAGTAATGAGATACTTGAAACCGTCAAAATGGTTGCCGACCAGCATTTCGACGTCCGCACCATTACCATAGGCATTGATTTGCACGACTGTATCAGAACCGACATCGATGTGTTGAACCAAAATATTTACAACAAAATCACCACTGTCGGCAAAGATTTGGTCGCTACGGCGAAACACCTTTCCGCCAAATACGGCGTGCCGATTGTGAATCAGCGTATTTCCGTCACGCCGATTGCCCAAATCGCAGCGGCGACCAAAGCCGATTCTTACGTCAGCGTGGCGCAGACTTTGGACAAGGCAGCCAAAGCCATCGGCGTGTCTTTTATCGGCGGCTTTTCCGCGTTGGTGCAAAAAGGCATGTCGCCTTCAGACGAGGTGTTAATCCGCTCCATTCCTGAGGCGATGAAGACTACCAACATCGTGTGCAGCTCCATCAATATCGGCAGCACGCGCGCCGGCATCAATATGGATGCGGTCAAACTGGCGGGCGAAACCATCAAACGCACGGCGGAAATCACGCCCGAAGGTTTCGGCTGCGCCAAAATCGTCGTGTTCTGCAACGCGGTGGAAGACAATCCGTTTATGGCGGGCGCGTTTCACGGTGCGGGCGAAGCGGACGCCGTTATCAATGTCGGCGTATCGGGGCCGGGCGTGGTCAAAGCCGCGCTGGAAAATTCGAACGCGGTCAGCCTGACCGAAGTTGCCGAAGTCGTGAAGAAAACCGCCTTCAAAATCACCCGCGTGGGCGAACTCATCGGCCGCGAAGCCTCGAAAATACTCGGCATCCCGTTCGGCATTCTCGATTTGTCGCTGGCGCCGACCCCCGCCGTCGGCGACTCGGTGGCGCGCATCCTTGAAGAAATGGGCTTGAGCGTCTGCGGTACGCACGGCACGACGGCTGCCTTGGCATTGCTGAACGATGCCGTGAAAAAAGGCGGCATGATGGCTTCCAGCGCGGTAGGCGGTTTGAGCGGTGCGTTTATTCCCGTTTCCGAAGACGAAGGCATGATTGCCGCCGCCGAAGCAGGCGTGCTGACGCTGGACAAACTTGAAGCAATGACCGCCGTTTGTTCTGTCGGACTGGACATGATTGCCGTTCCCGGCGACACGCCCGCGCACACGATTTCCGGCATCATCGCCGATGAAGCCGCCATCGGCATGATCAACAGCAAAACCACCGCGGTGCGCATCATTCCGGTAACGGGCAAAACCGTCGGCGACAGCGTCGAGTTCGGCGGCCTGTTGGGCTACGCGCCCGTGATGCCGGTTAAAGAAGGTTCGTGCGAAGTGTTCGTCAATCGCGGTGGCAGGATTCCCGCGCCGGTACAGTCGATGAAGAACTGATTGCTTAACCATAAAAAAGGTCGTCTGAAAACTTGCAATGCTTGTTTTCAGACGACCTTTGTTTATTTGAGACTGTATTTTCAGACGACCTACAAACCCAATTCCCTGAGGAAGCGCACGTCGTCCGCCCAGCCTGATTTGACCTTGACCCAAACCTTTAAAAACACTTTGGTATCAAACAGTTTTTCCATATCGAGGCGGGCTTCGGTGGAGATTTTTTTCAGTTTTTCCCCGCCTTTGCCGATTAATATGGCTTTTTGGCTGTCTTTATCGACCAATACGGCGATGTAGATTCGGTAGAGGCCGTTTTCCTCTTCTTCGAATTGTTCGATTTCCACATTCATGGCGTAGGGCAGCTCTTCGCCGAGGTAGCGGAACAGTTTTTCGCGCACGATTTCGGTGGCGAGGAAACGGCTGGAACGGTCGGTCACCATTTCTTCCGGATACATCGGCACGCTTTGGGGCAGGTAAGGTCTGAGGCGCGCGAGCAGGTTGGCGATGCCCAATCCGTGTTTGGCGCTGACGGTTTCATGCCCTGCAAATTTGAATTCTGCGCTGATTTGGTCGATAAATTCCTGCAAACCGCTGCTGCCCGCTTTGTTTTTGTCGATTTTGTTGATGACGAGGATGACGGGCGTGTTTGTCGGCAGTTGTTTCATCACGATGCGGTCGGCATCGGTAAAGCGCATGGCTTCGACGACGAAAACGACGGCATCGACACTGCTCAACGCTTCGGTGACGTTTTGATTGAGGCGGTCATTCAGAGCGTTGCGGTGTTTGGTTTGGAAACCGGGGGTATCGACGAAAACGAATTGGGCGGTGTCGTCGGTGTAAATGCCGGTAACGCGGTTGCGCGTGGTTTGGGCTTTTTTACTGGTGATGCTGATTTTTTGCCCGATGAGGTGGTTCATCAGCGTGGACTTGCCGACGTTGGGGCGGCCGACAATAGCGACGAAGCCGCAGCGGTAGTCGGTGGGATGGCTGGATTCGTTTTGCAGGAAGGTTTCGATGTCCATGATGGCTTTCTGTTTGACGTTTCAGACGACCTTTTTGTCTTGTCATAGGGGCTGTCGAGATTTAATTGTCCAAGTGGATTTTTGTTCGCAAAGCGGAAGATGCCGCTTTGGCGATAAAAAAACATGGAAACTATTGAATGTCGTCAGACCCTAGGTCGTCTGAAAAATAAATCGGCTATTTTTTCGCTTTTTTCAAAGGATGATGTTGCTCGAGCCATTGCAGCGCTTCTTTGGCGGCTTGCTGCTCGGCAACTTTGCGGCTGCTGCCTTGTGCTTTGCAGATGAAACCCAGTTCGCCCAAGTCGCATGAAATCAGGAACATACTGTCATTGGCATGACCAATTTGTTCCTCGATGCGGTATTTGGGCAAGGCAAGGCGGCGGGCTTGGAGGGCTTCTTGCAGGGCGGTTTTGTTGTCTTTGCCCTGCGTTTTGAAATCGGCGCGTTTGACGCGTTCGGCGAACAAGTGCCGCACCACTTTCTCCGCCTCGGCGAAATCCGCATCAAAGCTGACGGCGGCAAACATCGCTTCCATAGCATCGGCAAGGATGGAGGGTCGTCTGAATCCGCCGCTTTTCAACTCGCCCGCGCCCAAATAAAGCCCGTCACCGACATTCATTTCCAAAGCGATTTCCGCCAACACGCCTTCATTGACCAAGCTCGCGCGCAAACGCGACAACTCGCCTTCGGTCAGCTTGGGGAACGCGTCAAACAACATTTTGGCGACGGTGTAGTTCAAAATCGAATCGCCGACAAACTCGAAACGTTCGTTGTTTTTCGCATGGTAGCTGCGGTGGGTCAGCGCCTGCTGCAAAAGCGCGGTATCTTTGAAATGGTAACCCAGTTTATTCTGAATGGCGGCATGCGCCTGCTGTTTTAACACATCTGTTTTCATGAGGACGTTTGTCTTTCTTCTTGCTTCGGCGTATCGGGTGGGAGGCGGCAAAAATTCAGCCTCCCAAACCAACCCGAATGCGTTTCGGCACTTCATGCAAATACGGAAACACTTTAGGGCTGCAACAGTCGTCTGAAACACAGTTCAGCGCGTTTCAGACGACCAGCATTGTACCATCAAACCATAAGCGGCAAATATATAGTGGATTAACTTTAAACCAGTACGGCG
>NZ_KV838125.1:48814-67525 GCF_001838645.1 Neisseria sp. HMSC70E02
CCTTGTCCTGATTTAAAGTTAATCCACTATAAAGATACACGGTGCAGAGGCTGCCCTAATCATGATAAAATCCGCACAATTTTTACGGCATGCACACACCGCAATGAATAAATTTGCCCAAGCCCTCTCAGCCGCCCTCGACCGCTGCATCGTCACCAATACGGTAGCCAAACAAGGCGAACCCGTCGGCTTCCTCTACCGCGAAGCCCCCGTTTTCGAAAACGACAGCGGCTGGCGTTTCTTCAGCGGCGACGAAACCGACGAATACACCGACGATCCCGACAATTTCAGCGTCGTCAGCCTTTCCGAAATCACCCAGTCCAATCCCGCCATCGCCGCGATGATAACCCAACCCGAAGGCAGCGCATGGGAAATCGGCGAAGACGGCGAGTTTCAAGCCGTTGCCGACTGGCAGCCGCAGGAATAAATCCCCAATATCGTTTTCAGAAAAGCCACACGTCGTCTGAAAACCCGTTTACCGCTCAAAATACAAGGAAACACCATGAACATCATCGCCCCGAACCTCGACGGCGCACACCTGCGCATCGGCATCGTACAAGCCCGCTTTACCAACGAAATCGGCAGCGAAATGCTCAAAGTCTGCTGCCGCACACTGCAAGAATTAGGCGTAGTCGACAACAACATCACCATCGCCACCGTACCCGGCGCGCTCGAAGTGCCGCTCGTCCTGCAAAACATGGCGGCCTCCGAGCAATACGACGCACTGATTGCCATCGGCGTCGTCATCCGCGGCGAAACCTACCACTTCGAACTCGTTTCCAACGAATCCGGTTCAGGCGTAACCCGTGTCGGACTCGACTACAACATCCCCATCGCCAACGCCATCCTGACCACCGAAAACGACGAACAAGCCGTCGCGCGCATTGAAGAAAAAGCCACCGACGCCGCTAAAGTCGCCGTCGAGTGCGCCAACCTCGTCAACCGCCTGATTGAAGAGCAGTTTGACGACGAAGAAGAATAAGCCCGAACGCGAAACCCATAGCTTTACCGCATTCCGGTTTCGCACCATCTACCGGACAAACCGTTTTCAGACGACCCGTCATCCGACAGAGGTCGTCTGAAACATTCATTACCGCACCCACCGTGCCGCCAACGAAGGAATCCTCATGAAAACCCCACGCCGCCGCGCCCGCGAGTTAGCCGTACAAGCCCTCTACCAAGCCGGCATCAACAACACCGCCGCCCCCGAAATCGCCAAAAACATCCAAGACCAGCCCGACTTTGCCAAAGCAGACGAAGAGCTGTTCAACAAACTCTTCTTCGGCACGCACACCCACGCCGCCGAATACATCCAGCAAATCCGCCCCCTGCTTGACCGCGACGAAAAAGACCTCAGCCCCATCGAACGCGCCGTCCTGCTGATGGCATGCCACGAATTGAGCGCGATGCCCGAAACCCCCTACCCCGTCATCATCAACGAAGCCATTGAAGTGACCAAAACCTTCGGCGGTACTGACGGACACAAATTCGTCAACGGCATCCTCGACAAACTCGCCGCCCAACTGCGCCCGAACGACCCGAAACGCGGCAACGCGTAATTTAATATGAAAAACACCCTCCAACTTCTAACCGCCGCCGCTCTGATGCTGTCGACACAGGCCTTTGCCAAAACCCCGCCTCCCGGCGTTTACATGACCATGGATTCGCAGCTTATCGGTATCCTGGCAAATGGCAGCTATTGCATGGTTGTGCAAAACGAGGTCAAAAACGGCCGCTGGCAAAAAACGCCAAACAGCCTAAAGCTGGACGACAACAAAACGGTCATCTCCGATGACGGCAGCGACGGCTACGCCCTCAACGGCGAACCGGTCATGCTCATGAACGGCGGCAACACTGCCGGCATGTGTGCCACCATCAAAGAACACGCCGACAGAAAACGGCATACCCAACCGTAAACCGGAAGCAACTCTTTCACCGCTTTCGCTCCCCCATGCAAAAAGGTCGTCTGAAAACCCAAATTCGGTTTTCAGACGACCTTTCTCTTTTGTCAGGATATTGTATAAAGAATTTGTCAAAAAATAAGCGGTAATATAGTGGATTAAATTTAAATCAGGACAAGGCGCCGAAGCCGCAGACAGTACAGATAGTACGGCAAGGCGAGGTAACGCCGTACTGGTTTAAAGTTAATCCACTATAATGTAATGAATGACGATTGCTTGAGTTAAATCTAGCCCGCACGTTATCGGATTGTGTTAACCTTACGCTAGACTTGATGATAGTTAACATTCTAGGGTTTTGGTTCCCTTGTTTATTAATTATCTCAAGCCAGGGTTCCCGCACCATCATCGCTTCATTTTTTTCTTCCATAAATGCTTCGGGATGCAGTTTGTCCCCCCGCAACAATAAGAACCCGAACATTCTCACTCTTGTATTTTAAGGATTAAACAATGAAATCGCTCAAAACGTTCCTTATTTGGGGCATTGTGGTTTTGGTCGGCGTAGCGTCCTTTACCACTTTGGCCATCAGTCGGGGCGAGCAGGTCAGCGCGGTATGGATGGTCACCGCCGCCGTATCGGTGTACTGCATCGCTTACCGTTTTTACAGTCTCTACATCGCCAAATATGTGATGCAGCTTGATCCGAACCGCCTGACGCCCGCCGAGCGGCACAATGACGGTTTGGACTATGTGCCGACACACAAAGGCGTATTGTTTGGACACCACTTTGCCGCGATTGCGGGTGCAGGCCCCTTGGTCGGTCCCGTGCTGGCTGCGCAAATGGGTTATCTGCCAGGTACGCTGTGGATTATCTTCGGCGTAGTGTTTGCCGGTGCGGTACAAGACATGATGGTCTTGTTCGTCTCCATGCGCCGCGACGGTAAGTCTTTGGGCGATATCGTAAAACAAGAACTCGGCACCGTCCCCGGCGTGATCGCGTCCATCGGTATTTTGATGATTATGGTCATCATCATGGCGGTGTTGGCGCTGATTGTGGTGAAAGCACTGGTTCACAGCCCTTGGGGTACGTTTACGATTGCCGCCACCATGCCGATTGCGCTGTTTATGGGTATTTACACCCGCTATATCCGTCCGGGCAAAATCGGCGAGATTTCCATCGTCGGCTTTATCCTGCTGATGCTGGCGGTCATTTACGGCGACAATGTGGCGCACAGCTCCATCGGCCACTGGTTTGACCTTGACGGCATCCAGCTCACTTGGGCGATTATGATTTACGGCTTCGTAGCATCAGTATTGCCGGTATGGCTGCTGCTGACTCCACGCGACTATCTCTCTACCTTCCTGAAAATCGGTACGATTGTCGCACTCGCCATCGGTATCCTCATCGTCAGCCCTGCGCTGCAAATGCCTGCTGTGACCCACTTTATCGACGGTTCCGGCCCGGTATTCTCAGGCGCATTGTTCCCGTTCCTCTTCATCACCATCGCTTGTGGTGCGGTTTCAGGCTTCCACGCGCTGATTTCTTCCGGTACCACGCCGAAAATGCTGGAAAACGAAACCCACGTCCGCATGATCGGTTACGGCGGTATGATTATGGAAAGCTTCGTGGCGATTATGGCCTTGGCTGCCGCGTCATCGCTTGATCCCGGCGTGTACTTCGCCATGAACAGCCCCGCAGCCCTGATTGGTACAGATGCCAATACCGCCGCCGAAGTGATTACCACCAAGCTGCAATTCCCCGTCGATGCTGCGACCCTGTTGCACACCGCTAAGGAAGTGGGCGAAAACACCATCCTTTCCCGTGCGGGCGGTGCGCCAACCCTCGCAGTCGGTATGGCACACATCATGAGCCGCCTGATTCCGGGCGAAGCCATGATGGCATTCTGGTATCACTTTGCCCTGTTGTTTGAAGCCTTGTTCATCCTGACCGCTGTCGATGCCGGTACGCGCGTCGCACGTTTCATGATTCAAGACTTGGGCAGTATTTTCTACAAACCTTTCGGCAACACCGACTCCATCCCTGCCAACCTGATTGCGACCTTCTTCGCCGTGGCATTGTGGGGCTACTTCCTCTACACCGGCGTGACCGACCCCTTGGGCGGCATCAACTCGCTCTGGCCTTTGTTCGGTATCGCCAACCAAATGCTGGCAGGCGTAGCCTTGATTATGTGTGCCGTTGTGCTGATTAAGATGAAACGCGACCGTTATGTCTGGGTGGCACTCGTTCCTGCTGTCGGCGTACTGTTTGTAACCTGCTACGCCGGTCTGCAAAAACTGTTCCACAGCGACCCGCGTGTCAGCTTCCTTGCCCATGCCGGCAAATACAGCGACGCATTGGCTAAAAACGAAGTCCTCGCGCCCGCTAAAGACATCGGCGAAATGTCGCAAATCATCTTTAACGACCAAATCAATGCCGGTCTGACCGCATTGTTCCTCTCCGTCGTCGTCGTCGTTGCCATCTACGGCGTGCGTATCGCCATGAAAGCACGCAAAGTCGGCTGGCCGACCGCCAAAGAAATCCCAGCGGTGTACCGCGACGGCAAACAACCGGAGGCACAAAGTGAAGCATAAACTCGCTGCTTGGTGGAAAACCGCCAAACTTACCGCCAACCTCATGGCAGGGGTGCCCGATTATGAAAACTACGTTGCACAACAACGCAAACATAATCCCAACGCCCCCGTCATGACCGAGCTGCAATTTCAAGACTATTGTCGCAAACGCCGCTGCGGTGCAAACGGCGGAAGATGTTGTTAATCGCTTGAACGGTTGAAAAAAGGTCGTCTGAAAGTTTTCAGACGACCTTTTTATATTACAATATTGGCATTTTAAAATCGGCATAGGCAAATACCGTCAGTTGATCCAATTTCCGCCAAGGCGCAACCCGGCAGCGTCGCAGTTTGAGTCCAACTGGAAAACTGTCCTATCTTGCGCAAAGCCGATTCGAATCTACCCGATTCCAATCCATCCATTACATTTTTACCACCTGCTTAAGGACAAGACATGAAAAAAAGCATCATTGCGACATTAGTCGGCATCGCCGCACTGGGAGGAGCAACCGTTGGCGGCGGCATTTATGCCGACAACAAATTGAAACAGGAATACTATTTCCAAAACAATCCCGATGCCGACAAACGCCTGAAAATCACTCTGGATAAATTCGACATGGGCCTCACTTCGGGTAAAGCTTCATGGAGGGGCGACATCACGCCCGACTTGTGCCATCAGGACACAAAATTCTCAATACGCGGCGAGGACATCATCACCCGCGGTCTGAACGGCTACACCATCCAAACCAAACTCTATCTGATTGGAGATGACAATAAAGAAATATTCCGGTTGGACGGCAATACCGTGCTTTCTTGGGGTGGAGAATTGGAGGGCAAACTGACCGCACCGGCAGGCTCATTAAACATCGATTCCGACGAAGTCAAATGGGAAACGGCGACTTTGGCTGTCAAAGGCCACAAATCCGACCATCAGTACCATCTCGATAATTTCAATTTCGAATGGCCCGGCATGACTGCCTCACACCCTGACAAACCTGAAAGCCCGGGATACCAATTTAGCTTGAAAAACGTTAAATATCAGGCTGATATGGAAAAAGGTGACACCACTGCATTGCGCAATGGCACATCCCTCTTCACCGTAGACTCTGCCGCATTCAAAATGGGCAACCAAACCTTTGATTTCTCTGTCGACAAAATCAAAGCAGGAAGCAAACAGTCTGCAAAAGACAACAAATACGCTATGGAAGGACAAAGCGAAATCGAAAACTTCCGCATCAACAACATCAAATTCGACCGAATCCATTACAACTTCAACCTCCGCGATATCAATGGCGAAGGTATCGACCGCATCAATAAATTCTTCGACCGTCAAGGTAAAGAGTGCGTCGATATGAACAGCCCCGACACACAAAAAGAACTGATGGAAGCCGTAAAAACCTTTTTAAAAACCGGCATCAAATTCGACTCAAAAGGCAATCAAATCTACTTGAACAACAGCGCGGTCAAAGCCGACGCAGACGCCTCCATTCCGCCTATCGAATATAAAAACGACGAGCAGCTTCAACAAGACCTCCTCAGTAAGCTGAAATACAACGTCAACGCGGAGGTCGATAAAAACTTCATCAGAGAAGTGCTCAAACTGGCTTCTCAATACGATCCCAATATCAAAGAAAGCGATTTGGACAACGTCGTCAAAGAAATGGCAACCGCGCTCAATGCCGAAGTCACCGAAGACAAGCTGATTATCAAACGTAGCCAATAATCCGCCGGCAAACCTGTTGGAAAATATAGTGGATTAACTTTAAACCAGTACGGCGTTACCTCTCCTTAGCTCAAAGAGAACGATTCTCTAAGGTGCTGAAGCACCAAGTGAATCGGTTCCGTACTATCTGTACTGTCTACGGCTTCGTCGCCTTGTCCTGATTTATGTTAATTCCACTATACCGACAGGTTTCGCATTTACCCATAGCAAAAGGTCGTCTGAAATTTTCAGACGACCTTTTTGGTTTCACGGAGATAGGCATCGCAAACCCGCCATCCCCTAACAATTCACGCAGTCATTAACGCTGATTGCAAGAAGTGTCTACTTTGTTGCCATAAGGATCAACGAAGCTGAAGAAGGCTTGGCTGCCTTTTTGATGCCATTCTGCACCTTTACCGAACAGACCGCGGTTGGAAACATAACGCTCGCCGGAACCGGAAACCGCAGAAGACAAGACAGCGCGTTTGTCATCCAGGCTCAACTCGACGCGGTTGGTGTCCAGATTGCGTACAGTCACAGACAAACCGTTTTCACACTCAAAAGATTGGGGCGAACGGCGGTCGCTAGACTGACCACGATCATCATAGTTGCGATCTCCATGGTCATGACGGTGCTCGTGGCGAGGAGCATCATTATCATCATAATCAGGGGCAGCACAAGCACCCAAGGACAAAACAGCCGCTACGGCCAATACAGCTTTAAGTTTCATATTAATACTCCTGAAAAATGTGGAACTGCATAACAGTCGTTCCATGTTATAAACATCTTTATAGTCTAGCAAGGGAGCTTACCCTAATTTACCTGCACGCCCCGAATGTAGCTTTTTCCAAAGCTCCGTAGTTTTTTCGCAAACATTAAAACTTCCCTCAACCATTGCTTCACACTTACCCGCCCGTCCGAGGTCGTCTGAAACAAAAAAACCGCCCGCGAAAATCATCGCAAGCGGCAATCCATTGAGAGCATTACAAAATATGAAAACATTACCTCTGACGGGCTTTGAAGCGGGGATTGCTTTTACAGATGGCGTAAACTTTACCTTTGCGTCGAACGATTTGACAATCGCGATGGCGCTTTTTCGCTGTTTTCAATGAAGACAAAACCTGCATTATTTATCCTTTCTAAAAGACGAAATCATAGATTGGAACCTTTGGTTGAACTTGCTGGCGCGGCCTTCGGTATTCACATTGCGCTGTTTGCCCGTATAGACGGGATGCGAGGCAGAAGACGTATCCAAAGAAAATAAGGGATATTCTTTACCATCGTTCCAAACCATCGTTTTGCCGTGCGTATCCGCACAAGAACGGATTAGCCAGCCTTCATTGGCGCCACTGTCGTAAAAAAGCACAGTACGGTAATTTTCAGGGTGGATATTCGCTTTCATCATTCCTCCAATAAATGTTATAGTATAACATTATACACCATAAACTTTAAAACACAACCCTGAAAAAAGGTCGTCTGAAAACGCAGACCATATTCAGACGACCTTCACATTGCTACAATACGGGCTTCCACTCCAATCCAAAGGCACATCATGCCGCTTTTCCACGTCGAACCCTCCCTGGCTTACACTCAGCAAAACCGTGTAGGCGTCCTCCTCCTCAATCTCGGCACGCCCGATGCCCCGACCGCCGCCGCCGTCAAACCATATCTTCGAGAATTTCTATCGGACCAACGCGTCGTCGAACTGCCCAAACTACTTTGGCAGCCGATTTTGCATGGTTTGGTTCTGACGCTGCGTCCCAAGAAAAGTGCGCACGCTTACGCCAAAATCTGGTTTGAACAAGGCTCTCCGCTTGCCGTCTATACCCAACGCCAAACAGACGCCCTAGCACAAGCCATGCCCGACACCATCGTCCGCCATGCCATGACCTATGGTAACCCAGGCATCGAAACCGTCCTTGCCGAAATGAAAGCCCAAGGCGTAGGCAAATTGCTGATTGTCCCTTTATATCCGCAATACGCCGCCTCCAGCACCGGCGCGGCATTAGACAAAGTGTTCCAACAACTGCTGAAGCAGCGCAACCAAATGAGCCTGCGTACCGTTTCGCGTTTTTACGACGACGCAGCCTATATTGATGCCATGAAACAACACATTGAAGCATATTGGAAAGAACACGGACGCGGCGAGAAACTCATGCTCAGCTTTCACGGCATTCCGCAAAAAAATTACGACGACGGCGACCCTTATCCCGACGAATGCCGCCATACCGCGAAACTTCTTGCCCAAGCACTCAACCTAAACGAGCAAGAATACATCGTTTCCTTCCAAAGCCAATTTGGCAAAGCAAAATGGGTAACGCCCAGCACACAAGCCTTGTTTGACCAACTGCCCAAACAAGGCGTCAGCAAATTAGATGTATTCTGTCCGGGCTTTATGGCAGATTGTCTGGAAACCATGGAAGAGATTGCCATCATGGGGCGCGAACAATTTCACGCAGCCGGAGGCAAAGAATACCGCTACATCCCCTGCTTGAACGACCACCCCGCATGGATTCTCGCCCTGACCGAACTAGTCAAAAACAACCTGCAAGGTTGGCAATGACCGGATACATCATGTTTCCGATGAAAGCGTTACATTTGATTTAAGTCTAAGGTCGTCTGAAAAATCTGTTTTCAGACGACCTTTATTGTATTATCGATAAACAGACCATACCGATAAAAAGGACACATCATGACCACAACAAAAAAAATATTGGCGGCTGCAATTTTTACCCTGTCCGTCCACAGCACCTTTGCCGCCGATGCTGCCCAAATGACGCAAGGCCAAAAAATTTATGAAAGCAACTGCGCCGCCTGCCACGGTAAAAAAGGGGAAGGCAGGGGAACCATGTTTCCCCCTCTTTACCAATCGGACTATATTATGAAAAAACCGCAGGTATTGCTGCAAAGCATGACCAAAGGCATCAACGGTCCCATCAAAGTCAACGGTAAACCTTACAACGGCTTTATGCCCGCGACCGCCATCAACGATGCCGATCTCGCTGCCGTTGCCACCTATATCATGAATGCGTTTAACAACGGCGGCGGTACCATTACCGAAAAAGACGCCAAACAGGCCAAAGCGAAAAAATAAGGCATCCATACACAAAAAAGGTCGTCTGAAACCGAGATTTCGGGTTTCAGACGACCTTTTCCCTTCTACTGAACTGTTTTTTTAAACCGCTTCCGCTTCTTCCGCGAGGAAACCGCGCAGTTTTTGCATGGCTTTGGCTTCGATTTGACGAATGCGTTCGGCAGACACGCCGTATTCGGCTGCCAGCTCGTGCAGGGTTAATCCGCCATCGTCTTGCAGCCAGCGGCTTTCTACGATGCGGCGGCTGCGGTCGTCCAGTTGCGCCAATGCGTTTTGCAGACCTTCGGTTTGCAGGGCGTAGTGGGCTTGTTTGGACAGTTGGCGGCTGGGCTCGGCATCGGGGTCGGCAAGCCAGTCGATGGGGGCGAAGCTGTCTTCGTCATCGTTGTTGTCCGCCATGATGGCGATGTCGTGTCCGGTCATGCGTTGTTCCATTTCCATGACTTCGGACAATTTGACGCCCAAATCGTCGGCGATGTCTTGCGCTTCTTTCGGAGACAAGGCATTCAGGTTTTTACGCATACTGCGCAGATTGAAGAACAGTTTGCGTTGCGGTTTGGTGGTCGCTACGCGCACCAGTCGCCAGTTGCGCAGGATAAATTCGTGGATTTCGGCCTTAATCCAGTGTACGGCGAATGAAAACAGGCGCGCGCCACGGCTGGGCTCGTAGCGTTTGACCGCTTTCATCAGTCCGATGTTGCCTTCTTGGATAAGATCGGCTTGGTTCAGGCCATAGCCGTCGTAGCCTCGTGCGATGGATACGACGACGCGCAAATGGGAAAGAATGAGTTGTTTGGCGGCGTTAAGGTCGCCTTTTTGCTGACGCTCCGCGAGTTGGCTTTCTTCTTCGGGCGTCAACATGGGAATGCTGTTGACGGTATGAATGTATTGCTCAAGGCTGCCGTTGCCGCTGTGAATGACGGGTAATGCAAAGGCGTTATTCATGAGAGTTGCTTTCCTTTATATGATGTAGAGACTATTGTTTACTTGTTGTTTGCCGTGCAGTATATCACTGCCTGTTGCCCTATCGTATGCTGTCAAATGCCTTTTTCTGTAAAAGACTGTTTGATAGGTGGATTTTCTTGCTTTTTGAAATTCGATTGATTTTGAAAATTTGACTGTTTTACTGGGAATAAGTTCAGTATATTACAAACATTCTTGTATGTAAATATTAAAATTCAAGAAAAACGGCCTTATGAAAAGACCGCTTTTTCAAACTCAATCTGATTTTTTCCTGATTAAAAACAGTGCGATGGCAATGATTGACAACACTCCGATCAGCCACAGCGAACCGCCCGCCTTCATATAAGGGGTTTCGCCGACATAGCCTTTGATATGCCCTTCCAAGACGGCATCGGTATTGGGTTCGCTCTCGGCGATGATGCTTCCTTTGGGAGAAATAATGGCGGTTGCACCGGTATTGGTGGCACGGACCATATAGCGTCCAAGCTCCATCGCGCGGGCTTGGGATTGCTGGAGCTGTTGGTACATGGCGTTGGAATCGCCGTACCACGCCATATTGCTGACGTTGGCAAGCAGCGTAGCATTTTTGGCGGTAACAATGAGTTCGTCGCCAAAGCCGTCTTCATAGCAGATGTTGAAGGCGACTTTTTGATCTTTCATCGTCAAGGGAGGCTGCCCCGCTCCGCCGCGACGGAAATCGGCAAGCGGCATATTCATCAGCTTGTATAACGGTTCGGTCAAAAAAGGCAGCGGTTTGTATTCGCCAAAGGGAACCAGATGATTTTTGGCGTAATACGGGAGGTCGTCTGAAATATCATCGTAGTCGCTCAAATTGATTACGGCGTTTTCGTATCCGCTGCCGTCGGCTGTATATTGACCGATACCGACGGCCAACGCGCTGCCGTTCGTGCGCGCCTGCTCGGCAAACTGGGTCAGGATGTTTTCCGGCAAATCCTGACGCATCACGGGCAATGCGGTTTCCGGCAGGATAACGATGTCGGCGGATGTTTTGCTGATTTGACCGTAGTATTTCTGAATGGTGGGGACAACTTGTTCTTCATTCCATTTCAAACTCTGCTCGATATTGCCCTGCACGAGCGCGACGGTACTGGTGCTGCCGTCGGGTTTGGTAAAGTCGGTTTGCTGGGCGATATAGCCGACGGTACACAACATGACAATCATGCACATCGGCAGCAGGCGCTGTTTCAGACGACCCGTATTGTCAATCAGCAACACCAGCCATGCGCTGACAAATGCCGTCGCCAGCGTCACCAGATGAATACCGCCCAAAGGCGCAAAGCCGGCAAGCGGGCTTTCTTTGACGATTTGGGAATAGCCGATTGCCCCCCAGCCGAAGCCGGTCAACAGGCGTTCGCGGGCAAATTCCGCCAACGTCCACAAAATCGGCAAAACGATGCCGACCTTAACCCAACGCGGCAGATGAAACTTCTTCCACAACCAAAAACAGGCGGCAGGATACAGCGCGAGAAACGCCGGCAGCAGGAAAGTCAGCGGAACCGCGTATAAATTAGGCAGGCCGGAAACATCGTGCAGCGCGGTATGTATCCAATAAAACTGCGCCGTATAAGCAACCAGCCCAAACAGATAGGCAGTGGAAACAGCAAAGCGCGGACGCAGTTCAATCAGTCGGATCAATGCGCCAAACAGCAAAGGCATCAGCCAAAAATGGTAATAAGGTGCGAAAGTTAAGGGCGTGGCGGCGGCAATCAGGATCACCAGCGGCCAGTACAGCACAGGATGCTGCCAATATTGTTCGAGTTTGCGGAAAATGTTCATTGCAGAGAAAAGAAAATAAGAGGTCGTCTGAAAATACAGATTCAACAAAGTTGAACCATTTTCAGACGACGTATCGGTTGTTTAGTGTTTTTGAAACAGCTTCATCAAAGGCAGCGCAACGGCGCAGGCGATGGCACCGGCAATCAGCCCGACGGTAAGGTTGGCGACATGCTCCATCAAGCCGCTGTCCCAATGTTGCGCGTGTAAGAAATCATGCAAAAAGCCCAAGTTGTGGGTAATCAAACCGCCGCCGACGAGGAACATGGCAAGCGTACCCACCACGCTCAAACCGCGCATGAACCAAGGCATAAAGGCAATCAAGCCCCGTCCGACCGTTTGGATGCCCGTGCTTTTTTGACGCATCAGCAGCATACCGAAGTCGTCGAGTTTAACGATAACGCCGACCAAACCGTACACAAAAGCGGTCATACCGATGCCGATTGCCGTCATCACCAGCGAACGGGTCATCAGATCGTATTTTTCAACCACGCCCAAAGCAATAATAATGATCTCGGCAGACAGGATGAAATCGGTACGAATCGCGCCTTTAATCTTGGTTTTTTCGTCCAGCGTTTCGGCGGCAGCCTCCTCGTCTTCATGCGCTTCGTGGCGGTGTAGAAACTTATGCAGCAGCTTTTCCACGCCCTCGAAACACAAATAAATCCCGCCTATCATCAATAAAGGCGTGATCAGCTTCGGCAAAAAGGCAGACAGCAGCAAAGCCAGCGGCACCAAAATCAGCTTGTTCACCAAAGAACCTTTCGCCACCGCCCAAATAATCGGCAGCTCGCGTTCCGCCGACACGCCCGTAACCTGATTTGCATTGAGCGCCAAATCATCGCCGACCACGCCCGCCGTTTTCTTGGCGGCCATTTTGGTCATCAGGGCAACGTCGTCCAAGACAGCGGTAATATCGTCCAAAAGGGTGAAAAGCGAGGCAAAGGCCATGATATATTTCCGAAAAAGGGTCAAATTGAAGAAGCCGGCTATTATAACCGAGAAAGTATGACACCGAAGGCTTTCAGACGACCTTTAATGGAAATTAACGGAATTTGGCGCGGCTTAATTGAAAACCTGCCGCCTCAGCATCAGATATCGCTTGGGAAAGATTTGAATCGGATGGCAAGACAGCACTTCGCCAACTCAAAAAGGTCGTCTGAAAACCGCCCTCCTCTTTTGAACTGCACCCCAAAAGTTGGACACATCCCCTCCAACTCACAAGGTGCAGTTTTTTTATGAGCAGAGACCTTTGCAAAAAAGCCCTTCCCTCGACAGCCGGAACCCAAACACAGGTTTTCGGCTGTTTTCTCCCCAAATCACTCCTAATTTTACCCAAATACCCCCTTAATCCTCCCCGGATACCCGATAATCAGGCATCCGGGCCGCCTTTTAGGCGGCAACAGGCACACTTAGCCTGTTAGCCGCTTTCAACAGGTTCAAACACATCGCATTCAGATGGCTTTGCGCACTCACTTTGAGCAAACCAAAATAGGCTGCCTGGGCGTAGCGGAATTTACGGTGCAGCGTACCAAAGCTTTGTTCGACCGCATAACGGGTCTTCGACAAATAGCGGTTACGTTTGGTTTGCGCTTCCGTCAGCGGACGGTTGCGTTGGGCTTTGCGCATAATGCCGTCCAGCAACTGATGCTCTTTCAGATGTTGCCGGTTTTCCTTACTGTCATAGCCTTTATCGGCATAGACGGTCGTACCTTCGGCTATCCCTTCCAACAAAGGCAACAGGTGGTTGCACTCATGTGTATTGGCCCCAAGCCGCCTAACGCTCCTCCAGCCCGGCCAAAATCGCACAATCCGGGCAGTCGTCTCCCGCGCAGGCATCGTGCCAGCGTTGCAGCTCGGCCACCATGCCCTGCAAGCGTTCGATTTTGGCTTCCAGCTCGGCGATGTGCCGCGCGGTGAGCGTTTTCACTTCGCGGCTGGTGCGCTGCGGGCTGTGTTGCAGGCTCAAAAGCTGCCCAATCTGCGGCAGCGAAAAGCCCACTTCCCGCGCATGGCGGATAAAGCGCAGCCGGGCAAGGTCGGCCTGTCCGTAGCGGCGGTAGCCCGCTTCGCTGCGCGCAGCCGGGGCGATTAGGCCGTGCTTTTCGTAGTCGCGGATTTGTTTGGCGGAAAGGCCGCTCTCGGCCGCGGCCTGACTGATGTTCATCATGATGCTTGACCTTTACTTCGGGTGAAGCTTTATAGTGGCGGCACTTAGCGGGAAAGCAAGAGCCGACCCATCATTTCAGGCTACCTGAAAGCTTTGGCTGCAACGGGCTTTAAAACCTCAGCCTCATTCCAACAGAAAGGAAACCCTATGCAAACCATCACATTAAACATCGAAGGCATGACCTGCGGCGGCTGCGTGAAAAGCGTTACCAGCATCCTCGAAGGCGTAAACGGCGTGGACAAGGCTGAAGTGAGCCTGGAAAACAAGAACGCCGTCGTGGAATTCGACCCCGCCCAAACCAACCCCGCCGCGCTGATAGAAGCGGTGGAAGACGGCGGGTATGATGCGGCTTTGTAAATCGAATCGCAACAAATCGACTGCAACACCCCAAAGGCTACCTAAAAACCCTGCTCCGCTTTTTTCAGGTAGCCCAACCACATTCAGAAGGAAGAAACCATGCAACAAAAAGTCCGTTTCCAAATCGAAGGCATGACCTGTCAGGCATGTGCTTCGCGCATTGAAAAAGTGTTGAACAAAAAAGACTTTGTCGCCGAAGCGGGGGTGAACTTCGCCAATGAAGAAGCGCAGGTGGTGTTTGATGCCGACAAGGCATCGGTGCAAGACATCGCCGCCATCATCGAAAAAACCGGTTTTTCGGCGAAAGAGAAAACCGATGCACTGCCTCAGCCCGAACAAACCGCTCATGTAAGCTGGCGGCTGTGGCTGCTGTTCGCCATCAACGTCCCGTTCCTTATCGGCATGGCAGGCATGATGATTGGTCGGCACGATTGGATGCTGCCGCCGGTATGGCAATTCGCGCTGGCGAGCGTGGTGCAGCTTTGGCTGGCAATCCCGTTTTACAAAAGCGCGTGGGCGAGCATCAAGGGCGGGCTGGCGAATATGGACGTGCTCGTTACCATCGGCACGGTCTCGATTTACCTGTATTCCGTTTATATGCTGTTTCATCACCGCTCGATGGGGCACAGCGGCATGGCGCATGTGTATTTTGAAGCGGGCGTGATGGTGATTGGTTTTGTGTCGCTGGGTAAGTTTTTGGAACACCGCACCAAAAAATCCAGCCTGAACAGCTTGGGCCTGCTGCTGAAACTCACGCCGACCCAAGTCAACGTGCAACGCGATGGCGAATGGAAACAACTGCCCATCGACCAAGTGCAAATTGGCGACCTAATCCGCGCCAACCACGGCGAACGCATTGCTGCCGACGGCATTATCGAAAGCGGCAGCGGCTGGGCAGACGAGAGCCACCTCACCGGCGAATCCAATCCCGAAGAGAAAAAGGCGGGCGGCAAAGTGTTGGCGGGCGCGCTGATGACCGAAGGCAGCGTGGTTTACCGCGCCACGCAGCTCGGCAGCCAAACCCTGCTTGGCGACATGATGAACGCGCTCTCCGAAGCGCAAGGCAGCAAAGCGCCGATTGCGCGCGTGGCCGACAAGGCGGCGGCGGTGTTTGTGCCTGCCGTCGTGGGTATCGCGCTGTTGACTTTTATCGCCACCTGGCTGGTGAAAGGCGATTGGACGGTTGCGCTGATGCACGCCGTTGCCGTTTTGGTGATTGCCTGCCCGTGTGCGCTTGGTCTGGCGACGCCCGCCGCGATTATGGTCGGCATGGGCAAGGCGGTGAAACACGGGATTTGGTTTAAAGACGCGGCTGCGATGGAAGAAGCCGCCCACGTCGATGCCGTCGTGTTGGACAAAACCGGCACGCTGACCGAAGGCAGGCCGCAGGTTGCCGCCGTCTATTGCGTTCCCGACAGCGGCTTTGACGAAGACGCTTTGTACCGCATCGCCGCTGCCGTCGAACAAAACGCCACCCACCCGCTCGCCCGCGCCATCGTCTCCGCCGCTCAAGTGCGCGGTTTGGAGATTCCTGCCGCACAAAACGCGCAAACCGTCGTCGGCGCAGGCATTACCGCCGAAGTTGAAGGCGTGGGGTTGGTGAAAGCGGGCAAACTTGATTTTGCCGAATTAAGGCTACCTGAAAACCTTTCAGACGACGTCTGGCGCATCGCAAGCATCGTTGCCGTTTCTGTCGATAACAAGCCCGTCGGCGCATTCGCACTCGCCGACGCATTGAAAGCCGATACCGCCGAAGCCATAGGCCGTCTGAAAAAACACGGCATCGACGTTTACATCATGAGCGGCGACAACCAAGGCACGGTCAAATACGTCGCCAAACAACTGGGCATAGCACATGCTTTCGGCAACATGAGTCCGCGCGACAAAGCAGCCGAAGTGCAGAAACTCAAAGCCACCGGCAAAACCGTGGCAATGGTCGGCGACGGCATCAATGATGCTCCCGCCCTTGCCGCCGCCAACGTCAGCTTCGCCATGAAAGGCGGCGCGGACGTTGCCGAACACACCGCATCCGCCACACTGATGCAGCATTCGGTCAACCAGCTCGCCGATGCCCTGCTGGTGTCGCAGGCGACGTTGAAAAACATCAAGCAAAACCTGTTTTTCGCCTTCTTCTACAATATCTTGGGCATCCCGCTCGCCGCTCTCGGCTTCTTAAACCCCGTCATCGCAGGCGCGGCAATGGCGGCAAGCTCGGTGTCGGTGTTGGGCAATGCGTTGAGGTTGAAACGGGTGAAGATTGAGTAATATGGAAAAGGTCGTCTGAAACAAGGTTTTCTCTTTCAGTTGCCTATTTCAGACGACCCATCATCCTGTAAACGATATAAAGAGCCAAGTTTTCAAACTTGGCTTTGTATAGTGGATTAACTTTAAACCAGTACGGCGTTACCTCTCCTTACCGTACTACCTGTACTGTCTGCGGCTTTGTCGCCTTGTCCTGATTTATGTTAATTCCACTATAACATATATAGTGCCGCCCCACCCTCACCGCCGCTCAACGCAACGATTTTCCGCGTTCGGGGTTTGCTATAAAATCATTACCATCGCAATGCCCTTCCCCGCCTTGCCCCGTTATCCAAAACTAAGGAGAAAACATGAAAACCGCTATTGTCGATTACGGCATGGGCAACCTGCATTCCGTCCTCAAATCCGTACAGGCCGCGCAAGCCTTGTCCGGCAAAGCTGCTGAAATTTATCTGACCGACCGCCCCGAAGACATCTTCGCTGCCGACAAAATCATTTTCCCCGGTCAGGGCGCGATGCCCGACTGTATGGCGGCGCTGCGGCAAAGCGGTTTGGGCGAGGCAGTGGAAGACGGATTGAAAAACAAACCGTTTTTCGGCATCTGCGTCGGCGCGCAATTATTGTTCGAACACAGCGAAGAAGGTGATACTGCCGGACTGGGCTGGTTTAAAGGCAGGGTCAAACGCTTCGCCGCCAATCAAACCGATGGACACGGAGGTCGTCTGAAAGTGCCGCACATGGGCTGGAATACAGTACGCCAAACCCGCCCGCACCCGCTGTTTAAAGACATCGGGCAAGAAACGCGCTTTTACTTCGTCCACAGCTACTACTTCGCCCCCGAAGACCCCGAAACCATCCTTGCTACCAGCGAATATCCGCACGAATTTGCCTGCATCGTCGGCAAAGACAATGTGTTCGCCACCCAGTTCCACACGGAAAAAAGCCACAACGCAGGATTGTTGCTGTTGCGTAACTTCTTGGATTGGCAGCCCTAGCAGTCTGTTTATAGCAGAAGGTCGTCTGAAATTTTTCAGACGACCTTTTGCATTGCTTGCCTGATACAACAATAATGTTTTGAAAATCAAAACGCGGCATTCATCAAATGATGATTTTGCCGCGTTACCGTTCAAACTTAGAGGTACACAATCTCGCCGCTGCGCCCTTTGCTTTCCTGACTTGCCCACCACACAAACTGCGGCAATACGTCGGTATAGTTTTTACGTTCGCTTTTCGACTCGCCCGGATGGGACTTGATGCGTTGAGGCGAGTTAATCGGACCCGGAATCAGAACATTGGCGCGCAGGTTGTCAAAACGTTCCCACTCGTCGGCAGCGACTTTGCACAAATAATTCAACGCGGCTTTAGACGCGCCGAACCCACCCCAATAAGCCTTGGGATCTTCGCCATGACTTTCTCCGACAAAAATCACGGAAGCATCGGAAGAAGCTTTGAGCAAAGGCAGCATTGCGCGTGTCAAACCCATCGGCGCAACGGTATTGATCCGATATTGGTTGACCCATTCCGATACGGTCTGGAAATCCAAAGGAGAAAGTGCATAGAAATAGCTGGCACAATGCACGATACCGTCCAAACGTCCGCCGGTCGCCTCGGAAATGGTTGCGGCAAATTGGTCAAACTCTTTTTCTTCGGCGCTCATTAAGTCGAAGCAGATGGCAAAGGGTTCGGGATAGCCGGCATCGACAATGGCATCATAAACTTTTTCCAACTTCTTTTGATGACGCGCCACCAAAATGACGGTCGCGCCGGCCGCCGCATAAGCCTTGGCAACCTGCTCGCCCAAACCTTGGGATGCGCCGGTTACCATGATGATTTTATCGGATAAAGTTGACATGATTTCTCCATTTTTTAGATTTATAGTGGATTAACTTTAAACCAGTACGGC